>NZ_SFBV01000012.1:0-5769 GCF_007095585.1 Microcystis sp. M_OC_Ca_00000000_C217Col | reverse complement strand
ATTGAATGTCCGAATTGCCATCAAACCTTGGACAGAATCAATCAGACAGAGTATAATCTAGTCAGAGATTTGTCAATATTAGGCAATCGAGTATATTTAGAAGTACCACGCCGCCCCCCCAACCACTAGGGTTGATTCATTTAAATTAAGTACAGCTGATTTTGATTCAATAAATTTGACTGAAGATTCTCAAGTTTATCTTTTTCTAATCAAAAGAGTTAGTCACAATAACTAATCTTTAATCCTCTGCCAATATTTATTATGAATAGATTGATAAAGCTTGTTAAAAAGGTTCGTCGTTACTTGGTATGGTTCGAGCGGGTGGCATAAATCGACTAAATCTTTATCTGGCAAGAGATTTAATTAATTAGTTCGCTCTAGATCAAAAACAATTGATAAAAATCGCAGCAATGTCTGTCTATATAAGGGTTTCATTCCTTATAACCCCCGTCCATTGCATAAGACAAACCGAAGAACCGTATCTTTTTACTCAAGTGTTTTATCGTCTTCTCCATTCTTTCAGGATAAACCATCAAGTCAGGTTTCGGCTTGGCTTTCTGGGTGGGAATTGCGAGTCTGCAATAGTCACGATTTTATTTGTCTCTTAATGATGAGATTAACATAACAATAATTCCTCTAATGCGCTTTACGAGAAATCTAAATCGCTGACGATAAACTGGAATAACTGAGTTTTTAGTTTTGCGATAGCGGATGGCAAGTTTTCTGGCAAGCTGAAAAATATTAGATTCATAAATATCAATATCCCAACGATAAATAATTTGTTTCAAGGTTCTTAAGTCGCCCATCTTTTCTAATGCTTCTGCTACGAATTCTAAAACATAATCATCTGCCTCTGTCAGTGCTTCAGTTAAAGCTGTTACTGCTTCTGGGTTGCCTATCTCACCTAACGCTTCTGCCGCCAAACTTCTGACATACTTATTTGAATCTTTCAGTGCCACAATTAAAGCTGACACTACTTCTGAGTTACCAATATCAATTAAAGCTGTTTTTGCATACCATCTGGCATCATGCTCTGAATACTTTATTACATCGATTAAAGCTGATATTGTTTCTGAATTGCCTATTTGGCTTAAAGCGAGTTGAGCAATGTATTGAACCTGATCATCTTCATCATTTAATGTCTCAATTAAAGCTTGTATTGCTTCCGAGTTGCCGATATTTCCTAAAGTTTGTGCTGCTAACGCTCTGACATTCTTATCGGAGTTATTCAGTGCTTCAATTAAAACTGGTATCAATATATAATTGTCTATCCTACTTAAATGAATTACCATCCAAATCGTGGGCAATCTAAAAATCTCTTCTGAATCATTTAACCCCTCAATTAAAGTTGGTATCACTTCTAAATTGCCTATTTTGCTTAGAGCATCTGCTGACATAAATCTGACATATTTATTTACATCATTCAAAGCTTCAATTAAGGCTGGTATCGCTTTTGGATGACTGATATTTGCTAAAGCCATTACTGCTCTGCCTCTGACATCATAATCCGAATCATTTAGCATCATAATTAAAGCTGGCACTACTTCTGGATTGTCGCTCTCACCTAAACCACTTACAGCCATGCGTCTAAGATACTTGTCTGAATGATTAAGTGCTTTGATTAAAATTGGTAAAGCTTCTGGATTACCTTTTCCTTTTAAATAAACTGTTAATAATATTGCCGAATAGCATCTGAGAAGATTATTGGAATCCTCTAGTGCCATACTTAAACCTGACATCGTTTCTGGGTTGCCAATTTTGTCTAATGTTTCGCCCAAAGATTCCATGGCATTACTTCTGACAGTTTCATCTGAATTGGTTAATGCTGTCATTAAAGCTAATACTTCTTCTGGATTAAGAAGCAAGCTTAAAGCGGTTTCTACACAGTCTCTACCAGTCTTATCTGAATCATTAAGCGACGCAACAATAAAAGCTTGTCTAGATTCTGGAATAACCACCAATCCCGAAGGAAATTTTGCGAAAATCATCGTTGCATAGCTTCTAACTTCCTGATAAGGATTATTTAGTGCCTCGATTAAAATAGGCATCGCTGCTGTGCTGCCAATGTTGTTAATTTCTCCTAACGCTTCTACCGCATATTTCCTAACATTTTCATCTAAATGATTAAGTGCTGTCATTAAACCTAAGTAGGCTTCCTCAGTGCCAATATTTAATAAAGCTTCCGCCGCTTTACCTGCGACTTTCTGATAAGGATTCTTAAGTGCTAGTGCCTCAATTAAACCTGACACCGCTTGTGGAGTTCCAATTTTACTTAATGCTTCTACTGCCTTATTTCTGACAAGTTCATCTGCTGCATAATATATATCATTTATTTCTGAATCATTCAGCACCGCAATTAAAGCAGACACGGCTTCTGGGTTGCCAATATTACCTAAAGCTTGTACCGCAGAGTATCTAATATAAACATGAAAAGCTGAATGATTCACTGCTTCTATTAACACTGGTACTGCATCTGGGTTAGTAATCTTACCTAAAGCTACTGCTGCATAACTTCTGAAATCCCCATCTGAATTTTTAATTGTCTCGATTAAAGCTGATACTACTGCTGAATTGTTAATTTTACTTAACGCTTCTACTGCATTCCCTCTAGTTTTCACATCATTGAGTGCTGTAATCAAAGCTTGTATTGTTTCCGAATTACCAACACCAATTTCACCTAAAGCTTTTACCCCCCAAAATCTAACACTTTTTTCAGAATCAGATAGTGTTGAAATTAAAGAGGGTAAAGCTAAAGCTTGCTTTCTGTTCATTTTTCCTAAAATTATTGCAGCATTATCTCTAAACCAATCTGAATAATTTAACGCCCGAATAATAGTTGGTAATGCTTCAGAATTGCCAATTTCTCCTAATGCTTTTAATGCCCAACCTCTGAATAGTTTTTCTTTATGCAAATCTAATTCAAAATCTGGTATAGGTTTACGTTCTCTCTTTATTTCTTTTATATCGTCTTCTGCATAACCTTTAATTCTCTTTTCCGAATCATCTAATGCCGCACTTAAAGCAGGTATTGATTCAGGATTGCCGATTTCACCTAACAATCCTGCTGCACTAAATTTACTATCTCTGACATACCAAGGTAAATCCTTAAGTGCGTTTTCTAATCGTCTTCTCATCACGGGAAAAGTCTTCCCTAATGTCACCATTGTCTTGTTGATATACTCTAAACTAAAATCACGCTGCCACACATTATAAAGCTTATCGACTATCTGATTAATCAGAGAATCTTGAATATTTTTACTTTCCGCCAGACAGTTACTAGCCAGTATTAATAAAGTTGCAAAAATATCATCTTTTTCCTGTAAAATTGCTTCTAATAAAAGACTGGCATCAGACATCATCCCCGCTAACAAAATAATCGTCTCATGCCAATCATGATCCCAGAAATGCGCCTTGACTAACGCAATTCCATCCTCTTGATTTTTCTTTATTCGTTGATGAAGATAACAAGCAGTAAAATACTCCTGGAAAGTGCGATGTAAAAATAGACATTGATCTCCTTTTTCATGAAACTTCTGAATAATCCCATCTTCCTCGCATAACTCTATCATTAATTCATCACTATTTGATTGCTGGAAAATTGTTGATACTTCTTCATGGCGTAAATATCTTTCTAAAACATTAAAAAAGTCTTCTTCTTGGAAAATAAAAATTTCTTCTTCTCGACAAGATAACTCATAAGCCACAATCTCTAATAATCTGATCTTCGCTATCCGCTTTCCGCCTGATACTGATACCAGCTTTCTATTTTCTACCCAATCACGCAGCATATAATCAACTGCTTGTTTATATACTTCATTACGTTTTGCTGGTAAAATTAAATCCTGAGTTTGATAGAGACTACAAATTAAAGAAAGTAATAAAGGATTTTGTGCTAAACCCTGAATTTGCGGTTTATTTTTCAACTCCTCAATTAAACCTGCTGCTGATACCAAATCATTCTCTAAATAACCTTCCGCATTAACAAACCAGGTTTTGATATATTCGGCTGTCTTTTGATCAGTAAAGGGAACAATTTCTACCTCTTTGACTTCCTTTGAAAATTTGCCACTATAACCCACAATGCGAGAAGTTAGATAAATTTTACAAGGAGAATTATCTAAAAAATTCTCAAGTTTTGTATTGAGTTTATGTAGTTGTATAGAAGAAACTTCATCTAAAGCATCTAAAAATAAGACACATTTTCCCTGTTCTAGCTTTTGTTTGACAATAGACTCAATCTGAAAATTTTTATCAATTAACTGAGGTATTATGTTAATAATATCATCATTTTTTTCTGCTAATTTATTTGCTAACTCAGATAGCCGAAAATACAAAGGAAGAATCACATCCTTAACCTTAACCTTCTCCCGATTGTTTAAGAAGGGTTGAGGAGTATTAACACCTAACTTCCCTAATTCTTCCCTAGCAATTTTTAATGCTTCCATCCTTAAAAGAGTTGATTTACCCATTCCAGGATCAGCAAGAATCATCATTTTATTGTGTTTATCTTTGGCTTCTTCCCAATCAACTTGTACTTTTTTTTTTTCTTCCCGTTGCTGTTCCTCAGTAAACCCTTTTAAGGCATAGATTTTCTTTAATGTTCCCTCATCACCTGTATAAGCTTGCCATGTTTCAATCTCATGGTTATAGCGTCTTTCTAAAGTAACTTCAATAGGAATATATTGCTTTAATAACGAGATTTTTTGACGAGTATGAAAGAATTGAAGATATTGAAATTCATCTTGAATTTTTTCTAAAAATCGACAAACAGCATTTTTGGTAGGTTCTAACCCCAGTTTATCTAAAATATCTAAAATATTATCCCACCGAATCACATAACTTTCATCAGTTTTACTCGATTGAATAACCCCTAAAACTCCTCCTAATTCTTCCGAAAAAACAGCACCTCCGCTTGTAAGCTAAACGGCTTTTACTTCGGATCACCGATATAGACTCCAAAAGGGTTATAGCTGTTGGATCATGCAGGTTAAGCGCCGTTTAGCTTACCCCTATCAACCTTAGCATTAATTCTGTGAGTCAGAAAATTAGAAGATTTATCAGGTAATTTATTCCAAGGATTCTTATATTCAATCTTATTATTAGGATAAGTCGAAAGCAGATTTAAAGGCGCACTGACAGTAATTTTATCGGCATTCACATCAAATCCTTCTGGAAAATTCTTCTCTTTTTCTCTAGGAAATCCATAAACTGTGACGCAATTTAACCCAGCTTGAAAATTAACAATCTTCACAGGTTTAGCATTCTCAATCTTAATCTTAAGAATAGCAATATCAACTTCTGGATTAGAATATTCTTGACACCATTGAGATGCGTATTCTTTCCCTTGATAATTTACTCTTAAAGAGGGTAAAAGATAGATAACGTGATGACAGGTAATGAGATAACCATCTTCTCGAATAATAAACCCAGAACCCAGCGTATCCCCTTTTTCATTGAGGATTTTAACCATTGATTCTTGTAGATAGTCGAGATTGGATTTAATCATTATTCTTCAGTTAAATTAAAATCAATGCGTTGATAAATATCCAGCAATGACATTTGAAAATCCACAGAATGAAACCTTAAAGCATCTTTGTCTGATTCAGAGGCTTTAAACAACCACTCCCCATTATTTTGTTGATAAAATTGTTCAACATAATAACGGTATTGATCAATCAAAATATATTCTTTAAACTCAGGAATTGAGCGATAAAACTTAAACTTATCAGTACGGTCATAATCTCTAGTTGATTTCGATAAAACCTCGAC
>NZ_SFBV01000119.1:0-8604 GCF_007095585.1 Microcystis sp. M_OC_Ca_00000000_C217Col | reverse complement strand
TCGAGACGAAAGGACAATTGTTTAACTTCCACCGAGGAGAATTGATAAGAATTGGCGGTTTCGGGGGGAAGGTTCAACAAATCAAAGAAACAAGCGGGAAATCTTTGTAAGAGTTGATAAAAAATACTGTCAGTTTTC
Source organism: Microcystis sp. M_OC_Ca_00000000_C217Col (assembly GCF_007095585.1). Taxonomy (NCBI): domain Bacteria; kingdom Bacillati; phylum Cyanobacteriota; class Cyanophyceae; order Chroococcales; family Microcystaceae; genus Microcystis; species Microcystis sp. M_OC_Ca_00000000_C217Col. The sequence goes on along the minus strand of NZ_SFBV01000119.1, from coordinate 8,466 downwards.
ACGCAATTAAACTCAAAAAGAGGCCTCTAGTTTAGCAAAAGTTTTTTATTGTATTCTTCAGGAAGCTCCTGTTTTTGAGCAATTGGGATGACGACTGTTACCCAACACCATCGGAACCAAGATTAAATAGGGTATGATGGAGGTTGGATAGATTTTCTCCTATACTTTCTCCCCAAGTATGACAATCGGGGAAAGCTGGAACGGTGGCACACCATAAATCATCCTCTTGCCAAACAATAACTTTAATATTCATCTTTAACTTTTTTTGTCCTTATACGTCGAAGTAATGATCGATATCAATTGGGAACCATTCCCCATCTAATACCTGTTCGAGGGAGAAAGGAGGCTCTAGAGGAATCGCGTCGCCAGTGACTGCTTTCGCTTGTATTAAAGTTTTCCGAGCGTTCGAGTAGGCTTTTTGAAAATAATCCCGCGCGTGGTTGGTGAGAGTAGTAGTTTCTAGCCACTCTCCTAGTTGAGTTCGGAAACCGGCGATTTCTCCTACCCAGTGACAGACGTTGCGTTCTCGCTCCCGTTCCGATTTGTGATAAGCTAACTTAAACAGGTGTTCGATAAGTCGGGTTAATAAACTTTCTACAGCCCGTCTGTCACTTTTCCCCAGGCACTCCACTTCCTCGATCAGATTTTCCCAGTCCACGTCATCAAACTTTTTTAGCTTTAAAAGTTCGGCGGTTTTTGAAGCCCAGAGAACAAAATCCTGATCGTATAAGGCTTTCATTGATAAAGCTGTTTCTACTGCCATAGTTTCGTTCCCACTGATCATAAAACTATGTCTTTAGCTTAACTTTACTAGCGCAAACCTTTTTAACTTTTTTGTCTTTCACTAAGCAGTATAACTCGATCTCATCAGACGTTATACAATAAATCTTGTCCCTCGATCGCATTGTCCCATGACTACCCCCTTCACTGCCGCAGAAATTGCCTCAGAAGGCATCAAACCCGAAGAATACGAAGAAATAGTCAAAAGACTGGGAAGACACCCCAACAAAGCCGAATTAGGGATGTTTGGCGTGATGTGGTCGGAACACTGCTGTTATAAAAACTCCCGGCCGCTGCTCAAACAATTCCCCACCACCGGCGAAAAAGTTCTCGTCGGACCAGGAGAAAATGCCGGAGTAGTGGATTTAGGCGATGGATTGCGATTAGCCTTTAAAATCGAGTCCCATAATCATCCTTCTGCGGTGGAACCCTTCCAAGGTGCCGCTACCGGAGTCGGAGGCATCCTGCGGGATATTTTTACCATGGGGGCCCGGCCCATTGCTATCCTCAACTCCCTTCGTTTTGGTAACTTGCAAGATGCCCGCAATCGGCGCATTTTTGCCGGAGTCGTGGAAGGAATAAGTCATTATGGCAATAGTGTCGGTGTTCCCACGGTGGGCGGTGAGATATACTTTGATAATGCCTACAATGGCAATCCCCTTGTTAATGCCATGGCTTTAGGGCTAATGGAAACCGAGGAAATCGTTAAATCTGGGGCAAAAGGCCTAGGAAACCCGGTTTTATACGTTGGTTCTACCACCGGCCGGGACGGTATGGGAGGGGCAAGTTTTGCCAGCGCTGAATTAACCGATAAATCTATGGATGACCGGCCCGCAGTGCAAGTGGGCGACCCTTTTCTGGAAAAATCCCTGATAGAAGCTTGTTTAGAGGCATTTAAGACCGGCGCGGTGGTGGCGGCCCAGGATATGGGGGCCGCGGGGATCACCTGTTCTACCTCCGAGATGGCGGCCAAGGGAGGGGTGGGAATTGAATTAGATTTGGATAAAATCCCCGTCCGGGAAACCGGGATGGTTCCCTACGAATATCTGCTGTCGGAATCCCAAGAAAGAATGTTATTTGTGGCAGCATCGGGACGAGAAGGCGAATTAATCGAGATTTTCCATCGTTGGGGACTTCAGGCTGTGGTCGCTGGCCAGGTAATTGCAGAACCGATCGTCCGTATATTATTTAAAGGGGAAATTGCCGCCGAAATTCCTGCCACGGCCCTAGCGGATAATACTCCGATTTATCATCGGGAATTACTAACAGAACCGCCAGAATACGCCCAAAAAGCTCAATTATGGCAAGATAGCACGATTCCTATTCCCGAATCCTATAACGAGATTTTATTAAAACTGCTGGATAGTCCCTCGATTGCCTCAAAACGCTGGGTTTATCGTCAATATGATCATCAAGTCCAGAATAACACCGTTATTCTCCCCGGGGGAGCCGATGCGGCCGTGATTCGCGTGCGTCCTCTGGGTGCTAATCCCGCAAATTCTCGGCGAGGTGTAGCGGCGACTACAGATTGTAATCCGCGATACGTTTATCTTGATCCCTATAACGGAGCTAAGTTGGCCGTGGCGGAAGCGGCCAGAAACCTTAGTTGTGTTGGTGCCGACCCCATTGCTGTCACGGATAATCTCAATTTCGGAAGTCCAGAGAATTCAATCGGTTATTGGCAATTAGCCACTGCTTGTCAGGGTATTGCTGAAGCTTGTCGGGAAATGAATACACCGGTGACTGGGGGTAATGTCTCTTTGTACAACGAAACCGTTGATGCAGCTGGCAGCCCCCAGTCTATTTATCCGACTCCCGTGATTGGGATGGTGGGATTAGTGCCGGATATCGGGCAAATTTGCGGCCAAGGTTGGCAAAAAGCGGGGGATTTAATCTATATTTTGGGTTTTTCCTTGCCAACTATCGGCGCTTCCGAATATTTAGCCGTTATTCACGGTTTGGTGACGGGAAAACCGCCGGTAATTGATTTTGAGTTAGAAAGAAAGGTACAAGCGGCCTGTCGTCGGGGAATTCGCGCCGGTTGGCTGAAATCTGCCCACGATTGCGCGGAGGGAGGTTTAGCCACTGCTCTGGCAGAATGCTGTATTAGTGGCCAATTAGGGGCAGAAATTGACCTTTCTTGGCAGCATCAAGGCCGTTTTGACGCGGTGTTATTCGGGGAATTAGCTAGTTGCATTATTGTCTCCGTTTCCCCCGAAAATCGGCAAGATTGGGAAGAATATCTAAAGACACAATTGGGAGACTATTGGCAAATAACCGGCAAAGTTAGCGAAAAAAGCGATAATCTTTTAATTCTTGACCGGAATAAACAACCGGCGATCGATGTTAGTCTAGAAACTATACAGCAAGTTTGGTCAAAAGCGATCGAAAGAAGACTTTAGGGAAGGAAACAGGAGTCGGTCGTCGGGAGTGAGGAAATGGGGAAATGGGGAAATGGGGAAATGGGGAAATGGGGAAATGGGGAAATGGGGAAATGGGGAAATTCAGCTAAAACCCTAACACCCCAAAACCCTAACACCCCAAAACCCTAACACCCCAAAACCCTAACACCCCAAAACCCCAAAACCCTAACACCCTAAAACCCCAAAACCCCAAAATCCAACACCTGATAACTGTTCTCAAATCACCATAGAGGAAAGTGTTAAAAAGAGATTAAGATAAGTTAAGATTTCGTATCAAAAGTAGCCCCAAACCCCAGTCCTCTCATGTCTAGCCATCCCGACTCATCCCTATTCTTGAACCGCGTCGATAAGCCTGAAGAAGCCTGTGGAGTTTTTGGACTCTATGCCCCCGAGGAAGAAGTAGCAAAACTGACCTATTTCGGACTCTATGCCCTGCAACACCGAGGACAGGAATCGGCAGGTATTGCCACCTACGACGGGGAAACGGTGCATTGTTACAAAGAAATGGGCTTAGTTTCCCAAGTTTTTAACGAAACTGTCCTTAAAACCTTGCCGGGTACTCACGCCGTCGGTCATACTCGTTACTCTACCACCGGTTCTAGCCGTCGGGCCAATGCCCAACCTGCTGTGATCGAAACCCGTTTGGGTAAACTTTCCCTAGCACATAACGGCAATTTAGTCAATACTTTTGAGTTAAGAAATGTATTAGAAAAGCGCGGTTGTGATCTCGTCACCACCACCGACTCGGAAATGATCGCCGTCGCTATCGGCCAGGAAGTGGATAGTGGCAAGGATTGGATAGAAGCGGCGATCGATGCCTTTAGCTATTGTAGCGGGGCTTACAGCCTTGTTATCGGCACACCGACGGGAATTATCGGGGCGCGGGACCCCAATGGTGTCAGACCGTTAGTAATTGGGGTTTTGCAAGAAGAAGGCAATCCCCCCCGTTATGTTTTGGCTTCGGAAACCTGCGGATTAGATATTATCGGGGCCGATTATCTGCGGGATGTGCAGCCGGGGGAATTAGTTTGGATTAGTGAAGATGGCTTATCTTCGGTGGATTGGGCCATAAAACCGGAGAAAAAATTATGCGTTTTTGAGATGATTTATTTTGCCCGTCCCGATAGTATTGTTCACGAGGAATCTTTATATACTTATCGGGTACGTTTGGGGGAACAATTAGCTAAAGAGTCGCCGGTAGAAGCAGATATGGTGATGGGAGTTCCCGATTCAGGTATTCCAGCGGCGATCGGATTTTCGCGCATTTCTGATATTCCCTACGCGGAAGGATTGATTAAAAATCGTTATGTGGGACGGACTTTTATTCAACCAACCCAACACATGAGAGAGTCGGGAATTAAGATGAAATTGAATCCTTTAAAGGATGTTTTACAGGGAAAAAGAGTTATTATTGTTGATGATTCGATCGTGCGGGGAACCACTAGCCGGAAATTAGTTAAAGCTTTACGGGATGCCGGAGCAAGAGAAGTTCACATGAGAATATCTTCACCTCCGGTGACTCATCCTTGTTTTTATGGCATTGATACGGATAACCAAGAGCAATTAATTGCGGCAACTAAATCGGTGGCGGAAATTCAGGCACAAATCGGGGTGGATAGTTTAGCTTATCTCAGTCACGATGGAATGTTAACAGCAACGAAGGAAGATCCGAAAACCTTCTGTACTGCTTGTTTTAATGGCGATTATCCGATTCCTGTACCTGATAATGTTAAGCGATCGAAGTTGATTTTAGAAACAGTTAAATAAATAGCCTCAAGGCTAAATCCTCTGAAAACAATCGGCAATTTCTTGGGGAGTTAAAAGGGAATTAGGATAACCGGAAAGTTGTCCTAATTTTTGTGCTAATAAAACTGCTTGGGGTGGAGTTAGATAGGTTTTGGCCAAGAGATCGGTTTGATGATAAGCTTGCTGGATTGGGGCATCTAAAAGGATAGTTCCTTGACCCATAATAATTACTCTTTCGGCGTATTCTGGCATCAAATAGAGGTGATGGGTGATCACAATCACCGTTTTGCCCATTTGGTGTAATTGACGACTCACCTCTAAAATTGCCTTAGCCCCTTGGTAATCTTGGCCAGTGGTGGGTTCATCAAAAACAACTATACGCGGTTCCATGGCTAAAATTGCCGCAATCACTACCCGCGCTCGATCGCCTTTCGGTAAGGAGAGAGGATGATAGGAGCGATATTCTAGCAATCCCATGGCTTCTAGACTTGCTTCTGTGCGTTGGTTGACGATTTCTGGAGAATAACCGAGATTAGTCAGGGCAAATGATACTTCTTTCTCGACAGTGGTGTTAAAAATCTGATTATCGGGATTTTGGGCTACATAACCGATCGAACGAGCTAAATCACTGACAGAAAAGCTACTGGTCGAACGTCCGTCAATCATAACTTGACCGGTGGTTGCCGAGAGAAGATTGAGAAAATGCTTGACTAAAGTGCTTTTTCCGGCGCCATTTTGACCGATAATCAGCAGATATTCCCCTTCGGCAATATCGAGGGACACATCCCGCAGGGCGGTAGTACCATCGGGGTAGGTATGGCAGAGATTTTTTACCCTCAGTATGGGGTTTAAGGGGTCAGAAACCGACGATAAGGGAAGGGTTGTGGTGATTTGATGATAAAAGGATTTAATCTCGTTTAAACGGGCAAAACCGCGGTCTAGGGTGACAGGAATCGACTCGACCGCCCCGATTTTCTGCTCGATCAAAGCAAAAGTAGTGGCCACTTGCGGGGGACGCAGGGCATTTTCCTGTAAACGCTGTACTTGGGAGTAGATCTCTGCCGGGGTTCCCATGGCTTCGATCGCACCCTCCCTTAATAGTACCAGGCGATCGGCATATTCGGCCATTTCCTCGGCCGCGTGGGAGACCATCACAATGGTGACACCGAGATGGCGATTTAATTCCTTAATGGTGGCGAAAACTTCTTGGGCTCCCACCGGATCAAGTTGGGAGGTGGGTTCATCGAGAATTAACAAAGCGGGCTGAACTGCAAGGGCAGCGGCGATCGCTAATCGTTGTTTTTGTCCTCCCGATAGTTCCCCCGGCGATTTTTTTTCCATTCCCTCTAACCGGACTGCCGCTAAAACTTTGGGAATGCGCGCTTTAATTTCCTCTCGCGGTAGCCGTAAATTTTCTAAGGTAAAAGCGATTTCATTTTCTATCGAAGTAGCTAAAAGTTGCGTTTCGGGATCTTCAAATACTGCCCCCACATAGCGGGCCAAGGTGCTAACGGGATGGGTTAAAGTGTCTAAACCGGCTACTGTTGCATAACCAAAAAAACGCCCTCCGTAGAATTGGGGGACAATACCGTTAAGAGTTAAACAGAGAGTAGTTTTTCCCGCACCTGTGGGCCCGATAATACCTAAAAATTCGCCTCGATGAATTGCTAAAGAGATATTTTTAAGCACTAGATTGGAGGATTCGGGATAAATATAGGAAACTTTCTCTAATTGGGCGATGATTTCCATTATCGGTGGGGAATAGAAGACGGGAGTGGGGTAGATAGGGAGATATTTTTCAGGGAAATGCGAGTTAGGGACGCTTCTATTTTTCGCTACCTCGATCGATGAACTCGATTATCACACAGGTGGCCTACTACTCTGTGATTTATCCCGCAATTATACCAGTTACCCCTCGCCCGTTCGCAGAAAAACTTAATATTTCTACTCTTGACAAATTTGCTTTAAGGTAGTAAAGAAATCGGGGTAGGAAATGCCAGCTGCTTCAGCGCGATGGATAGTGGTGGGTTGACGGGAATTGAGGGCAGCGATCGCTAGACTCATGGCAATGCGATGATCGGTAAAACTGTCCACTTCCGTGCCGAATAGGCCCGTACCGCCGGTAATCTCTAAACCATCGGGTAATTCCCTTACTTTTGCTCCTAGGCGATCGAGTTGGGTGGCCATCACCGTCAGGCGATCGCTTTCCTTCACCCGTAATTCCTCGGCATCCTTGATAATTGTCGTTCCTTGGGCAAAAACCGCCGCTACTGCCAGAATGGGAATTTCATCGATCAGACGGGGTATAATCTCACCGGCGATCGTGGTTGCCTGTAGTGGACTGGATTTCACCCGCAGATCCGCCACTGGTTCCCCCGTCACCACCCGTTGATTTTCGAGGGTGATATCTGCTCCCATTGCCTGTAAAACCTGTAAAACTCCAGTTCTAGTCGGGTTTATTCCCACATTTTCGATTAATAACTCGGAATTAGGCACGATTGCCCCCGCTACCAACCAAAAGGCCGCCGAACTGATATCCCCGGGTACAATCACCGTTTGTCCAGTTAAAGTGGGATAACCCGTCACCGTGACGCTATTAGTCTCCCCATCCACCTCAATATTTGCCCCAAAAGCGCGCAGCATCCGTTCACTGTGATCGCGAGATAAAGCGGGTTCCGTGATCGTGGTTTTCCCCTCCGTTAACAGTCCTGCGAGAAGAAGACAGGATTTCACCTGTGCAGAAGCAACGGGAGAATAGTAGTGGATCGGTTGCAGATATTCCCCAGAAACGGCTAAAGGAGCCAAAGAATGGGCTTTTCTGCCCCAAATTTGCGCCCCCATTTCTTTGAGGGGTTTCACCACCCTGGACATGGGACGCGATCGCAGGGAAGCATCACCAGTAACGACAAAAAAACGATCCTGATGACCAGCCAATAATCCTAACATTAAGCGGATCGTCGTGCCGGAATTGCCCGCATCAAGGATTTCTAAGGGTTCCTCAAGATTGCCTAAACCCCTACCTTTGACGATCACTTTCTCGCTGTTGAGTTGGGAAATTTCCACACCCATGGCACGAAAACAACTAGCGGTACTGCGGGGATCTTCGCCCAATAATAACCCATGAATAACGGTTTCTCCTTCGGCGATCGCTCCTAACATCAGGGAACGATGGGATATGGATTTATCGCCGGGGATAGTGATTTTTCCCCGTAATCCCGTAATTTTGGCTGGATCGATGACTAAATCTTGATGGGATTGAAGGGGGTTAAGGGTGACAATAGACATGATCGTTAGGCAGATGAAGACAAGCTCGATCTATTTTCCCCCTTTACCTCGCCCTTTCCTTGTCAAGTTATGTAAAGAATATTAAGCTAGAAGCATTCGGTCATCAGTTTTTTGTCATCGGAAATTTTGGGTCTGAAACCCCGCCGTTCTAGGTTGGCTTTACGTTAGAATTAAAAGGCCAGTCTCGAAAACCAAGTGGACGGCGCAGCACCTTGAAAACTCGGCTTAGGGG
>NZ_SFBV01000118.1:0-17344 GCF_007095585.1 Microcystis sp. M_OC_Ca_00000000_C217Col | reverse complement strand
CCCTAAGCCGAGTTTTCAAGGTGCTGCGCCGTCCACTTGGTTTTCGAGACTGGCCTTTTAATTCTAACGTAAAGCCAACCTAGAACGGCGGGGTTTCAGACCCAAAATTTCCGATGAGTGAAGAACAATTTGAACTGGTACAAGGTAGCGGGAATGTGTACCGCGATTTTGGCGATGTAGATGCGGACGTGCGACAAGCGAAAGCACTGCTTGCTGCTGAAATTATCAAGCTTCTGGAGAAGGAAGACTTATCAACCCGCGATGCTCAAGTGCGAACTGGAATTAATCACAGTGAATTTGTCCAGATTCGCCGTGCTAATTTGGGACGCTTTACTATTGACCGTTTGATATCAATTTTGGGTCGTCTCAATCAACAGGTTGAAATTACTATTACGACCCATCCAAGAACCACTGATTCTTCACCAATGGCATCCTAACTGTAATTGAGTGTGGGTCGAGGGGAACGACCGCGCCACCAAGCTAGTAGGGTACTAGCGATAAAAATACTCGAATAGGCCCCGGCTACGAAACCGATAATTAAAGCTAGGGCAAAATATTTTAAGGTGCTGCCACCAAAGAGAAAAATCGCCACCAGAGGCAATAAAGTGGTCAGGGTAGTATTAATCGAACGAGTTAGGGTTTGACTGACCGCATTATCGACAATTTCATCCACGGATAATTCGGGGGTATTGACAAAATTTTCCCGCACGCGATCATAAATTACCACTGTGTCATTAACAGAAAAACCCACAATTGTCAAGAGGGAAACCAAAAATAAACTATCCACTTCTACCCCCGCAATTAAGCCTAAAACCGCAAAGACCCCTAAAGTGATCAAAACGTCGTGCAGCAGGGCGACAATGGCAAAAAAAGCGTAATCCCGTTGAAAACGGAAGCTGAGATAGGCGGCAATGCCAAAAAAGGAAACTAATAAAGCTAAAAATCCTGACCTAAATAATTCTTGACCGATGGTCGGCCCAACTGTATCGATTTGACTGGTTTCGGGGTCAAAGGTGCCAATTTTCTGATTTAAGGTGTCGAGTAATTTCGTTCTCTGTTCTTCTACGAGGGTTTTCGTCCGCACCGATAAAGTATATTTATCCAACACCTGCACACTACTGTTACCCAATCCCTCCTCGTCTAAAATTGCTTGCACTTCAGCAGTAGTTAAGGGTTTCTCACAGTTATTCTTTTTGGCACAGGCTAATTCTATCTGAATTCTCGTCCCACCAACAAAATCTAAACTCGGTCGCAAAGGCGCTTGAATAGTGAACCAAGAAATCACCATGGCCAAAATACTACCAATCGTCAGCAGGGCCGATACTGTCCACCAAAAATTACGCTGTTTTGTAACGTTAAATGCCATATTTTTAAAGAAAAAAGGAAAAGGGAAAAAAGGGATTGGGGGAGTGGGGAGATTTTTCAGTTATCAGTAAGCAGTAATCAGTGGGGAAGTGGGGAAGTGGGGAAGTGGGGAAGTGGGGAAGTTGTCTCATCACCCTATCACCCCAAAACCCTATCACCCTATCTCCCTATCTCCCTATCTCCCTATCTCCCTATCTCCTCCTGACTACTGACTACTGACTACTGACTACTGACTACTGACTACTGACTACTGACTACTGATAACTGATAACTGATAACTGATAACTGATAACTGATAACTGATAACTGATAACTGATAACTGAATTATTGGTTTGCCGGTAAATTAGGGCAGAAAAGTTGGGGTTTTTGGCGAATGCTAGGGACGCTTAACACAGTGATTAACAGGAGAGTACGACTACAGGTTAAAGCGGTAAACATACTCACAGCTACCCCAATGGCTAAAGTTAAAGCAAAACCCTTGACTAATCCCGAACCCAACCAAAATAGGGCAGCACAGGCGATTAAAGTAGTGACATTACTATCAAGAATACTGGAAAAAGCCCGGTAAAATCCCGACTCCACCGCCCGAAATAGGGATTTTCCGGCCCTTAATTCCTCCCTGGTACGCTCAAAAATCAGTACATTTGCATCAACTGCCATGCCGATACTGAGGATAAATCCGGCAATACCGGGTAACGTCATCGTGACTCCCACTAGGGCAAAAGCCCCCAGAGAGAGAATAGTATAGATAATCAGGGAAACATCGGCAATAATCCCGGGTAAACGGTAATAAACCGCCATGAAGATTAAAACTAACAGTAAACCCACTAAACCGGCGTAGATACTACGACGGATGCTATCCTGGCCTAAAGTTGCCCCGACAGTGCGAATTTCTTCCACTTTGACGGGAAAAGGTAGGGAACCACCGCGCAATTGAATCGCTAGATCGTTGGCAGTTTCGGCGGTAAAATTACCAGTAATCACGGCCCGGCCCCCTGTAATTCCCGTTTGGGCAAACTGCACATCAACCACAGGGGCGCTAATTAATTCATTATCGAGGAAAATCCCAATACTGCGACCAGTACCAGCGATCGCTTTAGTCAGTTCGGCGAATTTACTGCCCCCTTCCGAGTCGAAAGTAATGGCCACTTCCCAGTTAGTGCCTTGGGTGGAACTAATAGTGGCATTTTGCAGATTTTTTCCAGTTAAGTCCACCGACTCAAATAAATTTAAAATTGCCTCTTTAGATTTCTGGAGAGATTGTTCTAGTTCGGCAATTTTAGCGGCATTTTCGGGTTTATTCTCGGCTTTAAGGGCGGCTAATTCCGCTTTTTTTTGTTGAAAAATTGAATATTCAGCCCGAAATTCTCCTTCTGTACCTTGTTTTTGCTGACGAAATTCTAATTGGGCCTGAACATTTAAGTTTCTCTCAGCTTCTTTGGGATCTGTGACCCCGGGTAGTTGCACGATTACCTGATTTTTACTGTCCACAGTCTGCACTAATGATTCAGAAACACCGAGGGCATTAACGCGATTTTCAATCACATTTTGTACGGCTTTTAAATCATTAGGTTGAATGGTTGTCACGGTTTCAGTGGGTTTAACCTGAATGGTTAATTGACTACCACCGCGCAAGTCCAAACCTAATTGTAGGGGCAACTTAATCAGGATAAAGATCGAGGCAACAACTAGGCCGATGATCAGTAACAATAACCAATTTTGTCTCTGCATAACTTCAGTATCAAAAGGAGAATTTGTTAAATGCGATCGCCGACCATTTTTTGGACAGCTTCGACAATTTGATTAGGTTGAATAATCGTCAATCTTTCTAGATTACCGTTATAAGGTGTGGGGATATCTTGGGAAGATAATCTTAACACGGGGGCATCTAATTCATCGAATAACTGCTCGTTAATTAAAGCAATTAACTCGGAAGCAATTCCCGCCGTTTTCATACATTCTTCCACGATAATCACCCTATGAGTCTTGCGAATTGAAGCGGCAATCGTCTCCATATCAAAGGGTTTCAGGGAAATTAAATCGATAATTTCTGGATCGTAGCCATCTTTTTCTAACTGTTTTAATGCCTGTAAACAGTGATGACGCATCCGCGAATAGGTGAGAATAGTTATATCTTCTCCCTTGCGAACGATTTCCGCCTTATCGAGGGGTAAAAGATACTCGCTATCAGGTAAATTTTCCTTGAGATTATAGAGAAGAACGTGTTCAAAGAAAAGCACGGGGTTATTATCTCTAATCGCCGATTTTAATAAACCTTTGGCATTGTAGGGAGTGGAACAAGCGACAATTTTTAGACCGGGTACCGCGTGAAAATAGGCCTCTAAACGTTGGGAATGTTCCGCACCTAATTGTCTCCCCACACCCCCCGGACCGCGGATAACCATGGGGATTTTAAAATTACCGCCGGAAGTATAACGTAACATCCCGGCATTGTTGGCAATTTGGTTAAAGGCAAGCAGAAGAAAACCCATATTCATGCCTTCAATAATCGGACGCAATCCCGTCATGGCTGCCCCCACTGCCATGCCCGTAAAACTATTTTCAGCGATGGGAGTATCTAAAACCCTTAAATCGCCATATTTTTTGTAGAGATCTTTGGTAACTTTGTAGGAACCACCGTAATGACCCACATCTTCACCCAAAACAAATACTGTCTGGTCGCGGCCCATTTCCTCATCGATCGCCTGTCGCAAAGCATTAAATAATAGGGTTTCTGCCATATCAAGTCCCCGCTTACAATTCGGTCATCTTATCACTAAACTTATTATCTTACCCCTTTTCTGGCCCGAAGGAGGTGGGGAAGTGGGGGAGTGGGGAGTGGGGGAGTGGGGAAGTGGGGAAGTGGGGAGAGGGAATTATGAATTATGAATTATGAAGTGGGTAGATAGGGAGTAGGTAGGTGGAGGACGTAGGTTGGGTTGAAGCATGAAACCCAACGCCCGCATGGGTTACGCTACTGCTCCTATAAATAATTGTGTCTCCCTACTTCATAGATAACAGTCTATTATAGTTCCCGACAATCGGCCGGCAAAGAACTAAGATCAAGATCAAGGAATCCCCTACCGTTAAAGCTGATGAAATTACCCCGTCTTGCCGCTTTAATCATTGGTCTGAGCTTTATTTTCGGATTAATGTTGTGGTTAGTCAACTCTATCTATCGTCTTTACAGAGATATCGTTTTTCTCGCTCCCCTACTAGCCAATATTCTGCTTTTACTGATTATCGGACTGCTGGGCTTGCTGATCTACATTCTTTTGTACTACTTTTATCTGCTGCCCCAGCAGCAAAAAAGTCGCCGCGGGTTGCGTTCTTCCTCCCGTCCACCCCTAAAATTACCGGTAGAAAAAACCGAGGCCGCTGGGGAAACCTTAAAAGCTATCCGGCAACAAGTAGAGCAAATTCAAGATAAAGTAACCCAACAGGTTTTTATTAAGCGTTCCCAAGAAATTGAGCGAAGTTTAGTTAGAAAAGAAGTTAAAATCATTGTTTTCGGCACAGGATCGGCGGGAAAAACCTCCCTAATTAACGCCCTCATCGGTCAAATGGTGGGCAATGTGGAGGCAACCATGGGAACCACGGAAAAAGGGGAAACCTATAGTTTAAAAATGAAAGGTGTGAATCGGGAAATTCAAATTACCGACACTCCAGGCATTCTTGAAATTGGTGCAGCTGGAGGTCAAAGGGAACAGTTAGCGCGACAATTAGCCACGGAAGCAGATTTACTTTTATTTGTCATTGATAACGATATTCGACAATCGGAATACGGCCCTTTATTGGGTTTAATTGATATTGGTAAACGCTCTCTCTTAGTCTTTAATAAAATCGATCTCTATAGCGATGAAGATCGAGAAATGATTTTAAAACAATTACGAGAACGGCTAAAAGGAGTGATCCTTTCCGCCGATATTATTGCTGTTACCGCTAATCCCCAACCAGTACAGTTAACCGGTGGACAAATCATCACACCAGAACCAGATATTTTAGCTTTAATTAAACGGTTGGCTTCAGTTTTACGGGCCGAAGGGGAGGATTTAGTGGCGGATAATATCCTCTTACAATCCCAAAGATTAGGAGAAGAAGCTAGGAAAATTATCGATCGCCAACGTCGTCGCCAAGCTGATAAAATTATCGATCGCTATCAGTGGATCGGTGCGGGAGTGATTGCGGTGACTCCCTTACCGGTGTTCGATCTGTTAGCAACGGCGGCGGTTAATGCTCAAATGGTCAGGGAAATTGGTCAAGTTTATGGCTGTGAAATTAACAGCGATCGAGGCAAGGAATTGGCTCTATCTTTGGGCAAAACTCTAGTTAGTTTGGGAGTAGTGAAAGGAGCAGTAGAATTATTAGCCAGAATCCTACAGTTAAATTTTACTACCTATATAGTCGGTAAGGCAATTCAAGGGGTCAGTGCCGCCTATTTAACCCGCATTGCCGGCAAAAGTTTTATTGAATATTTCCGTCAGGATCAAGACTGGGGTGACGGTGGTATGACGGAAGTGGTACAAAGACAATTTCAACTCAGTCGCAAGGAAGAATTTATTAAGTCTTTTGTGGCCGATGCGATCGGTAAAGTGGTACAACCTTTTCAGGATGATTGGCAGCAAGAAGAAGTTTTAGAAGCTAGTCGCGAGGATGATTGGTAAAGATCGAACCCAGGAGTGATAGGCAAAATTGTATAGTAATTGTTACAATCGTTTTGGGGTTCCGCAAGGGCAAAAAAAAGATGCGACAGCAAGTTATCGACTGGTTAAAAGAAAACGTCAACGAACACCGTCTGCGACATATTCTCGGTGTGGAGACCATGTGTATTGATTTAGCTCGTCATCACGATCTCGATCCCGTCCAAGCAGGGCAAGCGGGGCTGCTACACGATCTGGCTAAATTTTTCAAGCCCAAAAAACTGCTAAAAATGGCAGAATCGGCGGGAATAGAGGTGGATAATATCTGTTTATCCCATCCCCACTTACTCCACGCCGATGTCAGTGCAGTTGTCGCCCAAAAAGAATTTAACGTTACCGATGAGGAAATTCTCGAAGCAATTCGCAATCATACCCTCGGTAAACCCAATATGAGCGATCTTAGCTGTATAGTCTTTATTGCCGATGCCTTGGAACCCAATCGCGGCGATACACCCGAATTAAACGCCCTACGACAACTCAGCTATCAAAATCTCCATAAAAGCGTTCAACAAACCTGCGATTATTCCCTAAAATATCTTTTAAGTAGCCATTGTCCCATTCATCCCCGCACGGTGCTGACCCGCAACTGGGCGTTACAAATTGTTAAAGAACAACCAACAGAAACTAAACCCATTGATTAACATAATCTCAAGACTCGCTTACAACCACCTCAGTCAAAGGATAACCACAACCTGAATGACCAATCCCACTGGAATTATTACCCCCATCGCCGAAAATCTCAAGACCGAACAATTTCTGGAGACAATTGTTACCGCTGCCGAGGACAAGAAAGCAGGGGACATCGCCATCCTGAAAGTCGCCGATATCTGTTATTTAACCGATTATTTTCTGATTATTACCGGCTATTCTACCACTCAAGTGCGAGCGATCGAGGATGCGATCGAAGCCGCTATGGAACTAGAATGGCAACAATCCCCCCGACAAGTGGAAGGAAAAAGCGAAGGTAGCTGGATCCTGATGGATTATGGCGATATCATTGTTCATATCTTTTTACCAAAAGAGCGGGAATTTTATAATTTAGAAGCTTTTTGGGGTCATGCTCAACGGATTCCTCTACCTAGCGACCATTTGGAGGAGTAGAATCCATGAAATCCTCCCTTGATTTCTGTCCCGTCCCGGAAGAACAGCAGCCGGTTAACGAGTACGAACAATTAAAAGAATCTTGGTTTTTTCGTTGGGCGAGGCTAGATGTAGCTTCTTATACAAAAAAATTTCTCTGGTTATGGTTGTGGACATGGTTAATTGTCGGACCGATTGCCGCCGCTAGTTTTCCCCTCAAAAAAGCCCCTTTTCTCTTCTTCTGCGCGGGGATTTTTGGCTCGACAATTTTGGTAGGATTGGTGTTATTGCGCTTGTATTTAGGCTGGATCTACGTCTATGACCGCTTGCAATCAGAGAAAGTATTTTATGAAGAGTCGGGCTGGTATGATGGCCAAATCTGGACAAAAACCGCCGCCATTTTAACCCGCGATCGTTTAATCGTCTCCTATCAAATCCAGCCCATTCTCCAGCGTTTACAAAAAACCGCCCTGATTCTAGGGGCAACTATCGCTATCAGTGGTCTTTTCTGGCTATTTTTCACTCACTAACCGCAACCAATCTGAATGAATAGGGTAAAACGTTCACCAACCCACCGCTTAGAAATTCATCTCCTCCGGGAAGGTATTATTGAATCGGTCCATCATGTCGAGGCCGCTATTTGCGATGACCGCGGCCGGGTATTATCCACCGCCGGCAGCGCCGAAACTAGCGCCTTTATTCGTTCGGCCCTGAAACCTTTTCAAGCACTGGCTGTCATCAGTACCGGCACCCTCGAACGCTACGATCTCAACGATAAGGATCTAGCCATTATCTGTAGTTCTCACCAAGGCACGGTGGAACACGCCCGTCAAGTCTTTAATATTCTCTGGCGTGCCGATATCGATCCTAATGCCCTGCAATGTCCTCTCCCGGAAGGTAAACCCAGTCGCTTGCAGTACAATTGTTCTGGTAAACACGCCGGGATGTTAGCGGTGTGTCAACAGCGCGGCTGGCCGTTAAATAGCTATCTCCGGCGTTCTAGTCAGATACAAAAGCTAATTTTAAGCAAAATTGCCGAATTATTGGGGATGCCGGGGGATGAATTAATCAGCGCCCACGATGACTGCGGTGCGCCCACCTATTCAATGCAGTTGGGGCAAATGGCCCATCTCTACGCCCAGTTAGCCTCTGGCAACCGTTTAGACTTAGAAAGAATCGTCCGGGCGATGACCTATCATCCCCGCATGGTAGCAGGAGAAGGGGCTTTTGACACGGAATTAATGCAGGTTAGCCAAGGGGAAATCGTCAGTAAAGCTGGGGCCGAAGGGATTCAATGTATTGGGCGCGTCGGTGAAGGTTTAGGATTAGCAATAAAAGCCCTAGATGGTTCCAAACGGGCTAAATATGCGGCCGCTTTGCAAATTCTTAAACAGTTAGGCTGGATTACTCCCAATGTGGCCGAATCTCTCTCGGAAAAATTCCTCAAAATCGGCAGTTATACCCGCTTGGAAGTGGTGGGAGAAATGGCTTTATTGTAAGTAGTGGGTTGACCCAAGGTAACACATCAAAAACTTTTCTTTTTGGTGTGTTAGGGCAGTATTTATAAGTAGCTGGTTATAATTAAATTAAAAATGGATTTTAGGTTCGATCCCCCCTGCCCCCCTTAATAAGGGGGGTGCCGATAGGCGGGGGGATATCCCCTTGATAAGGTAGGGTTGATTCATGAATCAACCCTACCCTTGATAACGGGGGTGTCTGATAATTTTTAACGCCTACCTACTTATCTTGATTTTTTTCCTCAAAAACCGAACTTCGGAGTACAATACCTATGACTAAATTAATTCAAGAAACTTTCGAGCAAATTGCACTGCTTTCTGAAGAACAACAAGATAGCCTGGCAACCTATCTAAAAAAACACCTAGCTGAATTTTTAGAAGAAGCGGAAAAAGAACGACGAATTGCAGAAGGGATTTATACCATAAGTGATTTTAACGAAAAAACTCAACAAGCTATTCAGAATATTGAAGAGGAAAAAAACTTAACTGTTGGCAAGGATGAAGTTGAACTGTATCAGCAGCTAGGAATTTATCGCTAACCTGATTATATGATGTCATTAATCTCTAGAGTCAGCGATTCCCTCTGTAGTCATGTTTTTGCTGGTTTTCTGCCCCGAAACCAGCTATAATGCTCGAAAGGTGAAAAGGGACTAAAAGCGCTGATTGAGTTAATCTGTGATGGTAAGGTGAGTCTGCGCTATCTAGTCTCGTCGGGGGCTTTGGCTACTGGGGTTGAGATAAACTAGATTTAATAACTAAAAATCCGGGGTAATCACTCATGTTACAATCCCTAAAAATTGAAGGCTTTCGCGGGTTTCAGAATTTTGAGATGGCCAATCTTGGTCGAATTAATCTCTTAGTGGGTAAAAATAATAGCGGTAAAACTTCTATTTTAGAAGCGATTCAGTTTTTGTATGCTCAGAATAATATAGATATATTTCTTGAAACTATTAGCTATAGAGGTGAGTTTGGTTGGTCAGAAAGTAATCTACCTAGTCGCACTAAAGTTTTTGAAATTTGTCATTTATTTCCTGGGCATGAAATCGTCCCAAGTCAGGAAATTATTATCATTGGTTCTAGAAAATCACATCAGGAAAGTGTTACTATTTCTGTGAAAAGTATTCCTATACAACTATCTCCATTTTCAGACAAAAATGATGATTTAAATAATGATAATATTTTCGACGATGAGGAATGGAATAAACTTCTTTTAAGTATTAGATGGAGTGGTTCTTCGGTTTGTTTGGCGATTTTTGTCAATTGTTTTTGATCTAGAGCGAACTAATCAATTAAATCTCTTGCCAGATAAGGATTTAGTCGATTTATGCCCCCCTATCGAACCATACCAAGTAACGAAGAGCCGATGGGAGTCAATCACAAAAACCTATTGAACTGGAACTTCTTGCCAACGGTACTCTTGCCAGAGATTCCACAAGAAGAATGGCTAGTTTAAGCAGAATTTCCCATAAAATAGGTATTAATAATAAAATTGAATTGAAGTTCTTAACACCATTTTCTCTAACAAGTTCTGATATGGCAGCACTTTTTGATAACATTGTTCTCTCTCCTTTAGAAGATTTAATTATTGAATCTTTGAAAATTATTGAGCCAAAAATTGAAAGGATAGCCAGTGTTGGTTCTGGCAAGTATTTAACTTCAAATAACCTAGGTGTTAGAGGTGGGTTTTTAATCAAAATTAAAAATCATGATCAACCTATACCTATTGGCAGTTTAGGTGATGGATTTTGGCGAATGTTAGGATTAGTTTTAGCGATGGTTAATCTTGAAAATGGAATTTTATTAGTTGATGAAATTGATAGCGGATTGCATTTTACTGTCATGACTGATATGTGGAAAGTAGTCTGGGAAACCGCCAAAAAACTCAATATTCAGGTATTTGCCACCACTCACAGCCGCGATTGTTGGCAAAGTTTAGGCGAATTAATTACCGAAGAAAAAATTACCGATAACGAGATTACTATTCAAAGGATAGATAGGGAAAAAAGCCAATCTGTAATCTTTGATCCAGAAGAAATTGTTATTGCTTCTACAAGTAATCTTGAGGTGCGGTAACAATGCCTAAAATAGAGACAAAAAAGTTATTAGTGGAAGGTGCAGAGGAATTGAGAGTTATTCCCCAATTAATGGCAGCAAATGGAGTTACTTGGAATAGAGGGTAAGAACCATTGAATATCATAAATTGTGATGGTGTTGAAAATTTACTAAAACCTAAATATATCTCTACGCAACTAAAAACTCCTAACGGACTAACTCATTTAGGAATTATTATGAATGCGGACGAAGAACCTGATAATCGTTGGAAAAGTTTATATAATGCCTGTTTACCAAATATACCTAACTTACCTCAAAATTTACCAGCAGAGGGATTAATTATAACTCTAGAATCGGGGATAAAATTCGGTGTGTGGATGATGCCCGATAATCAATCTAGAGGGATGTTAGAGACTTTTTTAGCCTATTTAGTTCCCGATAATAATCTTTGGCAATATACACAAAACAAGGTGATAGAGGCAAAACAACAAGGGGCAACCTATAGGGATTATCATCTAGATAAGGCTAATATTCATACCTATTTAGCTTGGCAAGATCCTCCGGGGAAACAACTTCACGATGCAGTCAAACAAAGAATACTTAATCGCTCCCATCCCCAATCGGCAAATTTTTTGAGATGGTTACAGGAGTTATACGAGATTTGATAGAAGTATGGATCGAAATGGGAATGACAGCCCCATAATATTTCTCTGTGCTTTGTTAAATAAAGCCTCTTTCAAAAAGACTTAAATTAATCCTGCCGCGGGGGTTTATTGGTCGCAGAACCCGCCGGAACGACCTTGGAGGTGGGGGGGATACCTTTGAGGGAAATGAGCGTATTCATCACCGTTTTTGCCACAGGAGCGGCAACAGTGGAGCCAAAAGTATTGGCACCCTTGGGTTCATCCACCACCACCAAAACCACATAACGGGGCGATTCGATCGGTAAAATCGCGACAAAACTGGTAATTTTGGCGTTAGGTAGATAACCCCCCGTCGGACTAGCTTTTTGTGCGGTTCCCGTTTTGCCTCCGATGCGATAACCGGGGATTTGGGCCGCTACCCCCGTCCCCTTGCTGACGACGGTTTCCATCATTTCCACCACTTGCCGGGCTACGGTGGGAGAAAAGACTTTTTTGCTGGGATAATCGGGCTGCCAGTGCAAACGGCCGCGGTCGTCGGCTAATCCTTTGATCACATGGGGAGTTACCAAGGTACCACCATTGGCCAGCGCACCGTGCAATTGTACTAATTTTAAAGGCGTTAGGGATAAACCTTGACCAAAAGAAGCGGTGGCCGATTCAATGGCATTATCCAGAAATTCTTGTTCGGGTTTGAGATATCCTGACACTTCTCCGGGTAAATCTACACCAACCCTTTGATTTATGTCCAATCCTAATAAACTTTTATAGAAATCAACTCGCCCCATTTTTTGGGCAATTTGCACCATGGCCACGTTACTAGAGGTTTGCAGAACTCGGGCCATATCTAGCGTCCCATAACCCTGTTTAGAGGCATTTTTAATCGTCCAGGGACCGACAGTAATTGCCCCCGGATCATTGACTACTGTATTAGCTTTAATTGCCCCTGCTTTCATGGCCAGGGCGATAATAATTGGTTTAAAAGTTGACCCCGGTTCGTACTGATCGGCTACAGTCCAATTTTTAAATAGAGCCACATTGGCTTTATAATATTCATTGGGGTTAAAAGTTGGCTCACAAACTAGGGCTAAAAGAGAACCATCAAGGGAGTCCATGACGATGACAGCCCCCCGTTTAGCATTAAATTTTTTTAGCTGTTCTCGTAGGGCTGTGCGGGCGGCTCTTTGTAGTTTTAAATCGAGGGTTACTTCTAACTGTAATTCATCAAATTGAAAGATACCATCGGGAACAAAAGCTGGTAAAATTCGCCCGTCTCCCATGCGTCTTGTATTGACAGAAAAAGGGTCTCTTTCTAATAACTGACTGGAACCTCGTTCTAATCCTGCTTGACCACGATGTTCTTTATCTACATAGCCAATCACGTCGGCTGCCACATCGTCTTGGGGATAATAACGAGCGTACTTTTCCTCTAATTCTACACCGTCAAGAGATAATTGTTTTAATCCCCTAGCCACGGATTCGGTTAATTGATTGGCTAAACGAATTCCTGTTTCTTTTTCTTTAAATCTTTGAATCAGTTGATTAGTAGGAATATTTAATAAAGGAGCTAATTTATCAGCCACTTCTGCCGGCGGAATAGCAAACAGTTTTGGGTGTACATAAAGAGTATAAATCAAGCGATCGGTCGCCAAAACATTACCATTACTATCGACGATCGCCCGTCGGGGAATATAGGGTCTAATACTGGTAGTTTGCTGTTTTCTGGCTCTTTTTTGTAATTCCTGTCCTTGTACTATTTGTAACTGATACAATCGCCAAGCTAAACCCACAATACCCATGACTAAAATCAACCACACCGCCACCAATCGCCCGTTACTCAAAGGCATTTTTTTTAACTGTTGTTGCCGTTTTTTGGCGGTTAAATAGGACTTTCTGTCCCGGATCCTGCCCGAGGGCGATCGAGTTTCTTTACCTCTAAATCTGGGTCTTTTTGTGTCAGTCATGAGCAGTATCTTTCAGTGATCAGTAATCAGTGATCAGTAAACAGTAATCAGTAATCAGTGATCAGTAAACAGTAAACAGTGATCAGTAAACAGACAGTAGGAAACTTCTATTTAATACTGCACACTTAAAAACTCACATCTGATAACTTTTAACTTACCCACTGATAACTGATAACTGATAACTGTTAATAGGCACTTCTCGGTCGAGAATTGACGGTAGATTGGGGTTGAGAAGCGGTGGCCGGTTTCAGGTTAGGGGCAGATTTACGCTGTAAAAAGATAGTTTGGAAGGGTTGGGGATGAGTTAATCCGGTTTCGGGTTTTTCTGCTTGTTGAGCTAGTTGATGTTTAAGGGTTTCATTGGTGGCCAAAAGATGGCGCTCGTGACGTTGCAGTGTTTCCAGTTTACCAAATTCTTTGTCCCAAACCTTGGGAATATATACCGTCCAAGCATATATTCCCAGAGTCGAACCCAACAGACAAAAAGTAATCACGGCCACTATTCTTTCTAGGAGGCAAAGGGAACGTAATTGACGCGAGGCTAATTGTTTTTGTGTCGGGGCCACGGGAACTCTCACCACCGATTTAGTCGTCGGTTTTACTGTTGGGGTCGTCTGATTTACTGGTGACTGGGGACGGTGTTGACTGCCTTGGCTTTTTTGGCGAGAAACGGGAACGGGAATATAGGACTTATGGGCAGCAGACATGATTTTCTCTCGATATTTCTAGCTAGTGGTCGTTGTCAAAAATTAAGTTTCTAAAATTAGGAGTCGGTCATCAGTAGTCAGTAGGAAATATTTAATTGATCACTGTTGCCTTTTTTCCTTTTTACTTTTTCCCTTAAAATCACTGTTCTAGCTCTAGACGTAAACGATATAAGATAGTTTGCGGATGAACTTGAGCGAGAATTTGATTAATCACCGTACTCGGTCCAGATGCCCCCCAACTACAACCGCGTTCTAGATAGATTTTAGCGGCTTTCCCGATGATATAGGTTCCATAAGCAGCAATTCCTCCCTGTAGGAGGGCGGTGCTACCGTAGAGAGTTAAAGAGGTAGGATTTTCAAAAATACTCGCCGCTGCCGCTGCCGTTTTGCCCAAACCGATAATCACAGTGCCGAGGATTTCCCCCACCAGCAACCCCGCACTACTCAAAAGTAGAGTCCGCCAGAGTTGACCAGCTTGGTGACTGGTAATTGGCAAGCCGTACAAACGAGCTAAAGCCCGAACTAGAGTCAAATCGACGATTGAAGCCCCTAGTAGGTCTAAAATAGCGATCGGATTGGCCGCAATCGCTAAAGCCTTATATTTCGCGTATTGCCAGATAATTTCCTCCGCTTGACTGTCCCGCAGTTCTAGGGTTTTTCTAGCGATATTTTCCTCCGCTTCTTGCCCCTGCACTAAAGCATTTAAGGCCAGCAGCGATCGCCCTTCCCGATTTAAAATCGTTAAGAGTTTATCTTGCAGCTCCTCAATTTGGGGGGGAGGGGTTTCCCACTCAGTCACCACGCTCCCATCGGGGTATTCCACCCGGACGGGAATCGGTTGCGGTTCGGCGGCTACCATAACTATCTCATCGCTAGTTAACAAATCTTCTAACGTTTTTTCGTCCCGATTGGTTCCTAATCTCTGTAACTGCTGAAAAATCTGACGGCGATCAGCTTCTGGATAGAGATCAATCTTATTAAACACCAAAATAATCGGTTTTTTAGCCCGGCGCAATTCTCCTAATGCCTCGTATTCGGTGCGGGTAATATCCCCCGCAACGATAAATAAAATCAAATCGGCACTTTTAGCGACTTCTCTGGCCATATTCGCCCGTGCTTCCCCTTCAATCTCATCCAATCCGGGGGTATCGATTAATTCTATCTGAATTTTACCCGTGGCTGGTGTCCAACGCACCGATCGCGGCCAGCGTGTCACCCCGTGCAGGGGGCCGGTTGCCAGGACTTTTTGACCGACTAAAGCGTTTACCACCGAGGATTTACCGCGACTGACTAACCCGAAGGCCGCCACCCGAATCACTGTTTCATCCAGTTTATCCAAGGCCGATTTGAGGGACTGCAAATCCTGTTTAACGGCGGCCTGAAGTTGGGGATCGGGGGGATAATTCCAATGGCGGCGAAAACTGGCATACCAAGTTAAGGCCTGTTGCAAACTAGCTTTAGCCTGATTGTAATGAGTTTCCTCGAGCGATGGGGTCTTGGTCACGGTTGATTTTTTTACTGTTTATTGATGCTGCTGCCTTTATTGTAGAGTTTCGGGGCGGTAACTGAGATGAGGTTATTTGGGGTGGTGGGGAGGTGGGGAAGTGGGGAAGTGGGGAAGTGGGGAGCAGGAGAGATGGGGGAATTTCAACTAAAACCCTAAAACCCTAAAACCCTAAAACCCCAACACCTAACATCCTACTCCGCCAATCCCAATCGGCCCAATAGCTGAAGGATAGTTTTTCCAGTGACGGGATCTCGCCAATCGGGGGCAATTTCTGCCAGGGGAAGCAGCACGAAGGCCCGTTCTCGGCAGCGGGGATGGGGTATCTTTAATTCGGGCGTTTCTAAGATCAGGTCATCATAAAATATTAAGTCTAAATCGAGGGTACGCGGTCCCCATCTTTCCCGTCGGACTCTCCCGAATAACTGCTCGATTTCTAACAATTTATGCAGTAAATCTAAGGGAGATAAGTCCACTTGCACAATGGCGCAACCGTTGAGATAATCGGGCTGAGGAGGGCCGACGGCTGCGGTTTGATACCATTGGGAATGAGCTTCTAGTTTAATTCCTTTGACTCGCTCTAATTCCCCTAAAGCTTGCCCTAAAATTGTCGCTGAATCTCCTAAATTACCGCCCAAAGCGATCGCTGCCCGCTTCATCCACATCCTTCCTCAACAATAATCTCGGCTAATTCCCCCGTCGCCCCCAAAGATTTACCTAAAGATATATTGACATTTGGATGCTTTTGTGATAGTTCAAAAACTTGGGCTTCGATCGCGGCGGTAATTCCACCAGTAAAGAGGAAATAGGGCAGTATAGCAATTGTTGGGCTACCTTGAGCAATTAAACTCTCGATTTGTTGGGATAAACTCGGTTCTATCGACCAATAAGCTGTAATTGCTCCAGAAAACGCCGCTAGATTTTCCACTTCCCGATTACCCCCGGGGCGACGACTACCGTGGGACAGTAAAATGCGGTCTTGGGGGCTTAAATCAGCAAATTGTCGGGATAACAGCGATTTTATGCCCTGATAACTGCCTAAATGGGGCTTTAACTCTAGCTCAATCGGCGATCGCACTTTGGCCACGGCTGCGGGAATATCTTCTTTAACGTGAACCCCCGACAGGAGAAACAGGGGGATAATCTGCAACCGGTTACATCCTTGGCTTTGTGCTTGTTGGGCAAAAGCTTCTATTTGTTGATGGAGAGGTGTTATCGCTAATTCTAGGGCGGCAGTCCCCACTAATACCCGATTATCTGCTTCTAGAACCGCTAGAGATGGGCTAAACTCCGATTTACTCGCCAATCTTTCGGCGGGTTGACTGATTTTTTCTTGAACTAAGGCTGCTAATCGTGTCACCGCCATGGCTGGACGCGGATCGCGACTACCGTGGAAAACCAATAAGTAGGCTGAGGAGGTCTTCAAAGAAATCTGGCCAAAATAGTTTAGTTTTTAGCCTAATACATTTTCTCTCCCTTTAGGCATCAATTCTCCTGATATTCTCGATTTAGCTGGTAAGCGGAAAAACCTCCCCACTAGCGGGCGTTGGGTTTCATGCTTCAACCCAACCTACGTTCATTTTATATTTAATTCCAGCCACCTACTTAGCTGGTAAGCGGAAAAACCTCCCCATTAGCTCCAAGTGCTACCATTTTAGGCAATGTAAAGTGTGAGCAAATCAGCCCGCTGGCTTGAGTTATACTTTGCACGGCTACAACTTGCATTTTTTACTCAAGGACAATAATATAGTTTAAGAGTCATAATTAGAAGCAAAGCACTCATTAAAAACATGATTAACCTAGAATTCACGGA
>NZ_SFBV01000117.1:0-3925 GCF_007095585.1 Microcystis sp. M_OC_Ca_00000000_C217Col | reverse complement strand
AAATGGTATTTTTACGAGCAAATCTTACAAGTACCTGTCTATGGAATTTTTCAGCCAAAAACGGGAGAATTAGATGTTTATTGTTTAGTGGCAGGAAAGTATGAGCAGCAGTTGCCAGATGAGAATAATCGTTACTGGATAAAAGAACTTAATTTGTTTATCGGTATCTGGCAAGGAAGCAAAGCTGAATTTACTACTAATTGGTTGCGCTGGTGGGATAAGTCAGGCAATCTGTTATTATGGGGCAGTGAGTTAGTGGAGCAAGAAAAGCAACGAGCCGAGCAAGAAAAGCAACGAGCCGAGCAAGAAAAGCAACGAGCCGAGCAAGAAAAGCAACGAGCCGAACAGGAAAAGCAACGGGCTGAAAAGGAAAAGCAACGGGCTGAAAAGGAAAAGCAACGGGCTGAAAAGGAAAAGCAACGGGCTGAAAAGGAAAAGCAACGAGCCGAGCGCTGGGCAGCACAATTGAGAGCGCTAGGGGTTGACATTGATGATAGTTTATGATAGGAAATAAACTTATTCTTTACTGTCTTTTCCCTTACTTTATGTTGACTCCAATACTTCAAATTAAATTAGATAAATGAACAAAAATATGATCGATCAATGGCTCAAAGGAGTAGGTGCGTTTCTACTTATTTTTATTGATGTAAATTATCTTCTTACCACAAGATTTGGCAGATTGAAAGGAAATGACAGGTAAGTACCTAGGCAAAATTATTTACACATGACGATCATTGCCCCGTAAGGGTTTTAGCTCGATCGGGCAGGTAATTAATTTTGCATGACTACTTATGAAGCAGTGTGGTATCTATTCATTTCAATTTCTATTATTTTCTTACCTACTATTTTGGGTAAAGTTTTGAACTATTTCAGTTCTATTTTATCAAAAATAATCAATAATTGGCAAGTCACAAATCAAAGTCGTAATCTTGAGTTTTTAATTTCGTGGGGACTTGGTCTTGTTTTCAACACGATAGCAATTCAAAAGCTCTTTACCCAAGGAACTGGTGGAAGTCTCAGGCTCTATATGACACCTGAGATGTCATACAATTGGCGTGAACTGACAACCTATTTATCAAGCTTGAATTTTTTGGTGCTAATTCCAGTCGCATTAATTTTAACAGTTATTTTCTTTTTTCTCTTACATCTATTTTCCCTTCGTAAATTTTTGAGAACATTATTGATTGAGAATATAATTTTTATTGGAGTTTTAGTAACGGTTACATCAGTTGCTTGGAGTCTGGTTTATACTGATCCATCTAACTACCATTTTAATGCGTTTCTCTTCCCATTAGCGGCCATTAATAGCGATTCCCCTTTTATTCCTCTTGTTGATGATGGGTTTAAAACTTTATATGGCGGATATTATCTTTGGCTTGGCCTACTATCACGATTAATGGGAAATAGTCTATTGTCTATTAAAATTGTTGTATGTAGTTTGATTGCTCTTCAGATTATTCTTTACTATTTAATAGTTAAAGCTATTTACAAAAATCCGTTGTTCAGAATTTTGGTATTCATCAGCTGCCTATTTTGGAGTTATTTTTATTTTAGGGTAGTAGGAGGAGATTTATACTTTCAATATTTTCCTTTAAGAACTTTATTTCCTTGTCTTTTACTGGTCACTTCGTTCTATATATCTGAAAGAAAATTTCTCGATAAAGCTACTTTTTCCATTGGATTTTTAACAATTAACTTACGAGATTTGATTCTAGATTTTATAGTGGCAATGGCTCTATTAAGTAATTTTGATTCTGGTGTAGTTGTGTTGATTATGTACTTTTTTATTTACATTTGGAATGAGTTTAAAATAGATGGTTTTAGCGCAAAAAACATGATTAAAAGATTAGCGGGATTTAGTATAAATCTCATAATTATCATGTCCATAGTTATTTTTGGCTTTAGAATTATTGCTGGAGAATTTATAAATTTTCTCAATTATACGGGTTCTACTCTTAAATTTGGCTCTGGCTTTCTAGGTTTGCCTTTTCCAGATAATATATGGATGATATTTATGGTTGTTTACGGTTTTAACATCATACAATCTTTTCAGAGTCCTATTGAGGATAAAAACGCTAAGTATCGTTTTGTAATTGCCATCTGGGGAATAGTTAGCCTCTTTTATTTTGTCAATAGAAGTCATCCTTGGAATTTGTTATTTGTATCACTTCCATTTTTTCTTTCCTATGGTTGTTTGATTGATTATGCCTTTAGTTCTTATCAACAAAAAATGTCTGAATCTGAACCGAAATTGATGCAGAATAAAATTGCATTGAGGGAGTTCTTGCCAATCCTATTGCCCAATTCGTTTGAGCTATTCAGACTCTCCCTTGTCAGTGTATTAGTCATGCCCTTTATTATTATGTCCCTAATCGCTTGTGTAAAATTTATCCCCTTAACTATATCCAATTTTAAAAGCCCTAAAAGCTATTCGCAAATGTCTGCTTTAGTCAGCTTGTCCGAGAGAGTGGCTACATTAGAAAAACAATTAAACCGCCCATCAATTCTTCTTTCAGATTCATTTGAATCCTATTATTATCTTCACAAAAACAGAAAAGTATTGTTTTATCCCGAGATAACTTCTATTTTCTCTGAGGACAATTCTTTTCAGCCCCGTTTTATTGACGCTCTCAATAAATTCAATCCAATTGTCACCCTATGTCCCATAAATGTACCTATCATAAAAGAAAATCTTCATGGCACTTTTTTACAATTACTCTATGAGAATAATTACAAGCTTGTAGAGTCAGGGAAAAACATAGATGACCCTATCCTGAAAAATTGTCAGATTTACATAAAAGATTAGAATTGTAATAAAGTGAGAGAATCTTGACAAAATCATATAGCCTAAAACGAGCCGAGCGCTTGGCTGCACAATTGCGATCGCAATTGTGTTGACATTGACAATAGTTTATGATAAGAAAGTGGCATCAGTTGTTCACCCCAACCAACCAATGGCTCAAGAAACCCTCCTAATTGCAGCTAACCCACAAGGGATCAAGCTACCACCGACCGAAGATGAACTACCTTCTGATGATGGTATTCCCATGGAAACCCAGCGACACGGACTGCAAATGCAGTTATTAGTCAGACCTCTCTCCCGGTGGTTAAAAAACCAAGGACGGGAAGCGTTTGTCGGAGGCAATATGTTTGTTTACTTTAGCCCCAATCAAGTGCGTAACGAGGATTATCGCGGGCCCGATGTATTTGTCGTTGTGGACGTGCCTCGAAAAGAACGGAAAAGCTGGGTCGTCTGGGAAGAAGAAAAAGCTCCTGATGTGGTGATTGAGTTGCTTTCTGAAAGTACAGCAAAAAAAGATAAAGAAGAGAAAAAGCTTATCTATCAGAATCGTTTGCGGGTGACAGAATACTTTTGGTATGATCCCTTTGACCCAGAAGATTTAGCGGGACATCGCTTAGAAGGGGGTGTTTATAAATCTTTAAACCCAGATGCTCAAGGCAGGTTCAGCAGCGAAATATTAGGGCTAGTGTTAGTGCGGTGGCAGGGAATTTATGGGGATGAACAAGAGCCGATTACTTGGCTACGTTGGGCAACAGCAGAGGGGCAATTGCTCCCCACCATAGAGGAGTTGGCCGAGCAGGAAAAGCAACGGGCCGAGCAGGAAAAGCAACGGGCTGAACGCTTGGCAGCAAAATTAAGAGCGCTAGGAGTTGAAGTTGATGATAGTGTATGAAATAATTGCAGGCATTGTTCACCTACAGGTCTATTTTATAATTAATTTAATGCACCTACTTAGTCGTGGACAGTTTATGAGAGCTTATTAAATATAGAAAGGACTGTTTAGGACAATGACACCATCTGCTATTGATTTACCCCCAAAATCACCGCCAATCACCTGGGAAAAACTGCCAGATGATTTTGTATTACCTGACGAACCTGTGGACAATAACCTGCAACCTCTCT
>NZ_SFBV01000116.1:0-16020 GCF_007095585.1 Microcystis sp. M_OC_Ca_00000000_C217Col | reverse complement strand
TTATCAATTTATTCATAATAAATATTGGCAGAGGATTAAATATTAGTTATTGTGACTAACTCTTTTGGTTAGAACAAGATAAACTTGAGAATATTCGGTCAAATTTATTGACTCAAAATCAGCTATACTTAATTTAAATGAAACAGCCCTAGGGGGGTTGGGGGGGTGGGGGGTTGCCTTTTGCATGAGTGCCTCTTGCCTCGTCTCAACAAGCAATTTAAATTACGAACAGCTTAGTCAAGCTCCAACCTCGATTGACAGGGACTAAAAGAGAGCCGGTGCTGAGAAGTAAGTCCATGGTTGCCAATCGCTTCTAGGTGTTGAGCAGTGCCATAACCCTTGTGACGAGGGAGTCCATAATCGGGATAGCGTCTGTGCCAACGAGTAATTAAGTCATCGCGCCAGACTTTGGCCACGATACTAGCCGCCGCAATTACCGGCGATTGTTGATCTCCCTGAATTACCGCCTTTTGGGGGATTGACAAATCTTTAATAATGTGCTTGCCATCGATCAAACAGAGACTGGGGGAAAGGGGTAATTTCCCGATCGCTCTGCTCATTGCCAATAGAGAGGCATGAAAAATATTCAAGCGATCGATCTCTTTCACCGTAGCATAACCGATGCGACAAAGAAAATCCCGTTGTATTTGCTGGCTCAATTTTTGCCGTTTTTGGGGGCTAAGTTGCTTACTATCTTTTACCCCCAACTCCCACAGCCGCGGAAAACCAGAGGGGACAGTGACCACTACCGCCGCCACCACGGGGCCAAATAAAGCCCCGCGTCCCACTTCATCGACACCGGCAATTAAGGGTTCTTCCCTCATGACTCATCGGCAGTGGCGGAGGAACGACGACGACGACGACGCAGCACCGTGGTTTCAGCCTCTATTTGTGGCTCCTCCGTCACCTCGGCGCTCACCGGGGTCTCTAAAGGAATAACTTCACCGAGAAAAACTGGAGTTTCGGGCGCAAGCGGTTCGGGGGTAAAAGTCACTGGCGGACTCGCTTCTTGGCTGATTTCCTGACTAACTTCGCTAGTGGTGGGACGACGACGACGGCGCACCAGGGGACGATTTTCGGCTTCCTCGCCGGTTTCCGTCGCCTCTACCGGGACGGTGGCGACTGTGTCCTCAGCTTCTGGGGTAGGAGTCAAGGATATTTCAGGAGTGGCAGGCGTTTCTGGATTTTCCGCTTCTCTTTCCCCCGGCAGTTTCACGGAAACAATCACCGATTTCGGGTCTTTAAACTCCTTATCCACCAGAATCAGGGGAGAAATGCCCATTAAAGAATAAACTTCCTGTTCTACGGGGGTCATTTCCACGGAAACCCGCTCCCGTTCGGTGACGGGGATATTTTTGCCAGCACCGGCATCTTCTCCCCGTTTCGAGAGACGGGCGGGGCGTTCTCGTTTTTCCTCAAGGCGTTGGGGTTCTGATTCTGGCTCGATTTCGTTGTTAACACCGTTAGTAGAGGCTTTTTCGCCCCGTTCCTCTTTTAGTAACAGTTCCGAGGGACGACGACGACGGCGACGGCGAGAATTATTAACCTGTTCTTGATAGTTGGGATGGAAGGAAAGATCCATCCCTTGGGCGTTTTCTTCAGCCTCAAATTCAGAGAAAACTTCTAGATAGGGTTCGGCCGCCGCAACGCTAGGAGCGCTCTTATCGGGTAGAACTTTTGTATTAGTCGTGGCGATGACAAGGGTTTCTTTTTCCGCGCGGCTAACGGTGGGGGTTTCTAGGGCGATGGCGTTGCCTTCTCCGGGTAGATGGGCTAAATGGCCCAGTCCGCCGCAATGGTCACAGGTTTTGCCGAATAATTCATAAATGTTTTTCCCCTGACGCTTACGAGTTAATTCCACTAACCCCAATTCCGATAATTGGGCAATCTGGGGCCGGGCCTTATCGCTTTTCAGGGCCTTATTAAACAATTCCAACAGTTTCAACTGGTCGCGACGGGAATCCATATCGATGAAGTCCACCACCACCACACCGCCGATATTTCTCAAGCGCAGTTGTCGGGCGATTTCTGTGGCGGCTTCGCTATTAGTCCAGAGTACGGTTTCCCGGGCCGTGGCCGAACGGGTAAAGGAACCGGAGTTAACATCAATTACTGTTAAAGCTTCCGTCGGTTCGATGATAATGTAGCCGCCGGAGGGTAAATCAACCCGGGGTTTCAGGGCCTCGCGAATGGCGGCGTTAACCCGGAAATAGTCGAGAATTGGCTGGGTTTCCCGATGGGAGTCGATATAAACTCCTTCGAGAGCTTTGCCGCCGCCCCAGTTCGTCAATTGCTGTTTAACTCGTTTTACCGCCATCGGGTTATCCACAACAATGCGATTGACATCGGCACTGTACATATCCCGCAAAACCCTTTGAATAAAGTCATCATCGCGGTTAAGCAGGGCCGGGGCCCGGGTGCTAACGGCCATCTGTTGGATACTCTCCCACTGTTTTTGCAGAAATTCCAAATCCTCGATAATCGCCTCTTCCGCTTTGCCTTCGGCCTCGGTGCGTACCAGCAACCCCATCCCCGCCGGTTTGACCAAAATCCCTAAAGCTCGTAAACGGGAGCGCTCGTCTTCACTGCGGATGCGACGGGAAAGATTCACCCCGCGACCATTGGGCATCAATACCAGATAACGGCCAGGGAGAGTGACATTTCCCGTTAGCCGCGGTCCCTTGTTGCCGGTGGGTTCTTTCATTACCTGTACCAGCACTTTTTGCTGGGGGGCCAGTAATTCCGTGATAGCACCGGCGGTTTTTTTCAGTCTTAAGGGGCCCAGGTCGGTGACATGGATAAAGCCATTGCGTTCCGCATCGCCAATATTGACGAAGGCTGCATCTATCCCGGGGATGACATTTTCTACTAATCCTAGATAGATGTCGGCCACCTGCTGATTACCTGTGGCTACAACTAATTCCTGAATTTGATCTTCCCAAAAAACAGCCGCTATATGGTGTTGTTCGGCTATGATTATTTGTTTTGGCATTCAATTTCCTCAATCTTTCGGTTTCAAAAGCGACTGACCATGGGCTATTTGTCTATGCTTTGAGGCTACTTCTGGAAATCTGGTCTTGTTAAGAAAGTTCTAAGAAGATGAGTCCGCATCGTTAAAGCCTCATCTTGATGTTCATCTGCCTCTCAGACATGGGAACTGAGTCTTGGTTTCAGTTCCCATGTCTGTTTGGCAAGTGCCGGCTTGACCCACAATTAGACAAGCACAGCCAAGAGACGAGATTTTCAATTAATCCCTGAGTCTTGCTCGATAACAGCATTTTTTATCCGTTTCCGCCAGTTCTGTCTATCAGAATCTAGGAAAAAAGGAGTTTTTGAGTTACTCCCCTCGGCAACAGGTTTCTGTGGACGGGAAAAATAGCGCACTTTTCGATTTTCCAAAAACCACGATTCTTTTAAGAAATGCTTTAATCGAGTCTTATAGACGACTATAACTCACTCGGTCACTCTCTGACAAGATGATAATCGGGGAAAAACGATCGATTAACAGTTGACTGGAGATAAGCTAAGACGTATTTAAACCGCTTATTTTTAGATTAGCCGAATCTCCCCCCCCCTTGCCCCCCCGACATCGGGGGGGTCTTGCCTTTTGCCTCTTGCCTCGTCTCAACAAGCAATTTAAATTACGAACAGCTTACTGACCATAAAGCACTAAATAATTACTCATAATCTAGTATGGCCTGCACCCATTTGGGCGGACGAGAAATCGGATTACCGAGGCGATCGAGAACTAATAACGCCACTAAATGCACGGCAAATAAGTATAATAAACTATTGACAAATATGCCCACAACTGCTATCGATTGCACTTGCAGCAGCGTCGGTTTAGCGAGAATCCCTAACTGGGTGAAAATCCAATCAATAAAATTAGTCGCTTGGGTAATCACATATAACCAAAGATTTTCGCCTAAAAGAATTGAAAACAGCCAAAAACGAAAGAATAAACCAAACGCTCCCAACAGTCCCCCAGTCAAGATAGAAAATTCCCAGCGCGCACCCCGGCGCCAGCATAGCCCCAATTGTACCCCCATCAAGCCGTGGGGAATCAAAAAGACAATGCTGCGAGTCGGTCCCATTAACACCGACAAAAGTAAACTAGAAACTAATGCTGTCATCCAAGCACAACGAGCGCCCCAACGTAAATAGGCCAAAGCGATAGGAATCGGGAAAAAAACCCTTAATAACGGTCCGAGGGGAAAATAATAATCAATTAACCAGATTAAACTGGTAGCACTGGCCAAAAAAGCCGTCTCCACCGTGATCAGGGTAGAGATAGACTTGAGGGGAGATGGTTGGATAGGTTTAGCAGTGGGTAGATCTAGGGGTTTCCCTTCTTCCCCCATGTCCACCCAATTGGTTTCATCTATTGTCTCTTCTGAGGATTGAGCGGGAGAATTAGCGTTAGAATCATTCATTCTATCATTTATCCGGTGGTCGGGACGGGGTGGCCAGCTATTCTTAGCTTAGACTGGCGACTCCCAGTCAGACAAGAGGCAAAAGGGGGAATAAATAATCAGTCTTTAATAACTGGATTGAGTATCAGGTGTTAGGGGTGGGGGAATTTACGGAAAATTTCCCTGTTTTCACTGAAAAAAACGGCTCTAAATAGGGTTTGCGGCAAAAAGTACGGGCGAATGAGTAGGTAGGGTGCGTTAGGAGCGCCACAATATTATTTAATTTCAGATCGTAGGTTGGGTTGAACGATAGTGAAACCCAACACTTTTAAATAATTGGGTTGGGTTTCTACGGCTCAAAAAAAAATCGACCCGCCTTAGATCGTAGGTTGGGTTGAACGATAGTGAAACCCAACACTTTTAAATAATTGGGTTGGGTTTCGTTCCTCAACCCAACCTACGGCTCTCAATTTTCTCAAAAAAAAAATCGACCCGCCGCTAGGCGGGAAAAAGAGAAAAAGGGTAAAAAGGGAAAAAAAGGGAAAAAGGGTTACAGAGTCCTCCCAGCACCGCACACCACCCGAAAACCGAAGTTGAAGTCGTAGTCGCGGCGGTTGAAGTCGAGGCGGTAAGCGGAACGGCAGACATTAGGATTGTAGTACCAAGAACCGCCCCGCTGTATGCGATAATCATTATCATTATCATTTATTAACCAAGCACTGCCATCCGTCGGCGCTCCGATATAGCTACTATGCCAATTGTCTTCGCACCACTCCCAAACATTGCCACTCATGTCATACAGTCCCCAAGCATTGGGCCTTTTCTGGCCTACAGGATGAGTTTTACCCCCAGAATTTCCTTTATACCAAGCGTAATCTCCTAACTGATTAGCATCATCACCGAAATAATAGCGAGTGGTTGTCCCCGCACGACAGGCATATTCCCATTCCGCTTCTGTGGGGAGGCGATAGGTTTTCCCTGTTATTTGACTCAATTTTTGACAAAAAGCTTGAGCATTGTTCCAACTAACCCTTTCTACTGGATTTTGCAGATTGTTTTTAAACCAAGAGTTGTTTTTAAAATGAGAGGGATTGGTTCCCATTACCGCTTCATATTGTGCCTGAGTCACCAGATATTTCCCAATCGCAAAACTGTTGACTTTAACTGGGTGTTGAGGCTTTTCCCAACTGTTAGCATCAGAATCACTGTCAGGAGATCCCATAAGAAATTCACCTGCTGGTAAGCTCACCATCTCCAGTGTTACTCCGTTGGATATTTTTTCGGTAAATGGAGTGGGTGAAGCAATTAGGGGTATTGGTGAAACAGGCTTTTTGACTGCTTGTAAGGCATTTAAAACCTGTTGTGCTGTCCATCTTTGTCTTCTATCTTTTTGCAAACACCCTTCAATAATCGGTTTAAACTCTTTCGGTAAACTGGGGATTTGTAGCTCACAATTTATCACCTTTACCATTAATTGATTATTGTCATTATTGAACTTATAGGGAAATTGATTAGTCGTCATTTGGATTAACATAATACCTAATGACCACAGATCCCAAGCTGAGGAAATATCACCCCTAAAGGCTTCGGGAGGCATATAAATAATTGTACCGGTATTGTGGACTGTTTGAGTGTGGCTTTTGTTATTTAAGGTTCTAATTAAGCCAAAATCTGCTAACTTGTATTGTTGATTAACCTTGAGGATATTACCCGGTTTTAAATCTCGATGGACTTTATTTTGTCGATGAAGATAATTTAAGCCCTGGGCGACTTGAGCAGTAATATTTTTAATCTCATCCGCTGACAAACTGCCTTTAGCAATGTGATTTTCTAGGCTACCCTGTGCCAATTCCATCACTAAATAAAGCATCTCTGTATTGAGAAAAGTAAATTCCCCCACCGCATAACTCTTAATTAAATTAGGATGTTCTAACTTTCTGGAATTTGTTAACTCAATTAATTTATCATCGCTACTTTCGGGGATAACTTTAATGGCAACTTCTTTGACCGATGTATTTCTGACCATTTCACTAGCATGAAATACACCACCAAAACCACCCGCACCGAGAAATTTATTAAGACGATAGGGGCCTATTTGTTGCCCTTCTAACATCTTCATCATTTGGTCTAGCATAATAATAACTCCTGAATTAGCCAATTTTTAGGTTCTGTAACTATCCTATTAAGTGGGTGGTTTTAACGAAGGCAAGAGGCAAAAGCTTTATCGAAATGTGTAATTAATTTTGCTTAGGTACTTAATACTAAATCTGGCTATTAAATACTGATTATTTATTCCTTCGAGTAGAAAACGGGTTTCTCCGAGAAACTGGTTTTCTGTGCGTTACTCAACGGATTTAGTATTAGTATGACATTGGGTGTCGGTTATCTCATAATCAAAAAAGGTGGGCGATAAACCCACCAGAAAAATAACCCAAAAACCTTAACGATAATTAGGACTTTGGATATCTCTAAGACGCGCTTCGGGGCGTTTAAATCTGTCCATTTGTGCCTCAAAGAATTGACGATTTTTAAGTAAATGTTTGGGATTAGGATCGTCAAGGGGATAGAGTAAAGCAGTGCGTAGAGCTTGAATAACTGCCGAAGTCACATTATACATCGATCGCTGGAAAGTAATACCCAATTGAATCAAAATATCGTCTTCCCCCCGGCAGTTTTGTTGATAGTAATCAATTAGATATTGGGGTAAAAAATGATACATATCATCCATTAACAACGTCGGCGGAATTCCCGCAGTACCCACGGGGAAAACATCCGCGTAAAGAATACCATAGTGAAAGTCTTTTTGTTGGTCGGGAACCTGTTTTGCTTGGGCATTATAGGACTTTGTACCCCGGAAGGGAGCAGTACGATAAAAGACCGCTTCTACATAGGGTAAGGCCGCTTCATAAAGCCAAGTAAAAGCCTTTGATTTGGGGATAATTTCGTAGCATTGACCATCAATATAAACGTGATGATAAATTGGCCGGCCAGCGATGGCAAAAATGCCATTAACGAGGAAATTCATGGCATCGGGAACCCCTTTAAACCCGCCTTCATCGTAGATATCAGACATCTCAAAAAATACTGGGGCCATCACTTCCCAGAATAGTCCTAAATTAGAGTAATAGGACATCATCCGCACCTGTTCCAAGAACATATCGGGGAACAGGTCATAAAGTTTCATCATCACGGGGTTTTTCTTGAAATAGGCCTTAATAGCGCGGTCGGCGTTTTGGCGATATTCTTCTGAATCAAGATAGGCATCAAATAAACCCCAACCCATATCGCGGCCATGCCATAACATGGCTTGCATACAGGCTTCGGCAAATTCCATATTAATGCGATCATGCCAAAGATGATGGATTAATCTGGGCATTTTTCGGGTTTTACCTTTATCCATAAATTCTAACAATTCAGGATGAGCGGAACCCGTACCGCGCCAGATGCGTAAATCGGCATTATCGCCGGAGTAATGATTTTGTAGGTCTAGGTATTCTTGGGGCAGAAAATATTTAAAAAAGGGCAAAGGATCGAGGAAAACTCGTTCGGCAATATAGAGCAGATCTCGCCAATAAAAATCCATCGGTACAGCATAAGCTTTATAAATGCCGATAATTTGCATCAGGTTTTCGGGAGTATCCGGTAACATGGAGCCACCCGCTTCTAACCGGTGGATAATGTCGGCGAATTCGTGAGTAGAAGGGGGAATTTTGGCTTTGATTAATGTCCCAGTCATAGTTTTAGGTAAAGTAATTAGCAACGGTAACAATAATTCGGAAACAGCGAGGGATAACTAACTATTACTCAAAAATTTACCCCGATTTAACCAGTTGGTTTTTGGGGACTTTTGCGGAGATTTTTTGAAGACAAAACTAGGTTTTGCTTGTCCCGATAAGCTGGCAACCATCGAGTTAGTGGTGGGTTCAATCCAACGGACTAAATAATTGGGTTGAATACCTAAAAAGACGATTAATACCATTAAGACAAAAGCGGGAATAGTTTCCGATTTCAAGACTTTGGGATAGTAGGCAAGTTTATTATCCAATTTGCCAAAACAGGTGCGATTAAGCAGGATAACAAAGTAAACCGCCGTTAAACCGGAAGCGATGATGCAGAAAACCGTCTGCACGGGAAAACGGGAGAAACTACCCTGAAAAACAATAAATTCCGCCACAAATCCCACTAATCCGGGGATACCAGCGCTGGCCATACCGGCGAGAATTAACAGAGCGCTAACTAGGGGTAAACCGCGAATTGGGTTCATTAAACCGTTTAAAACGTCTAAATCTCTGGTTCCGGCTTTGCGTTCGACAATGCCCACCAGATAGAATAAAAGGGCGAGAATGAGACCGTGGCTAATCATTTGCGCGACGGCACCAAGGACGCTTAAACCCGTGCCGGCGGCGGCTGCTACCAGTATATAGCCCATGTGACCGATCGAACTGTAGGCCACCATGCGTTTAATGTCTTTTTGGGCAATAGCGCTCAAGGCCCCGTAAATAACGCTAATAACGCCGATAATTGCCAGTCCGGAGGCGATTAAAGACCAAGTTTCCGGGAATAATTGCAGACCAAAGCGAACTAAGCCATAAGTACCGAGTTTAGCGAGAATACCACCTAATAAAATTGCTGTAGCGGGGGAAGCTTCCGTATAGGCATCCGGTAGCCAAGTATGGAGAGGTACGAGGGGGATTTTGATGCCAAATCCCACTAACAGCAGAGTTAAGAGCAGTAATTGGGTTTTTTGGGAGAAATCGGCGGTGGAGAGGGAGGAATAGTCAAAAGTGCCACCATTGAGGAAACCTATCCCTAAAAATGCCGCTAGGACTAATAACCCAGAGACAGCAGTGTAGAGAAGGAATTTAATCGAAGCATAGCCACGTTTTTCGCCTCCCCAGATAGCAATCATCAGATAAAAGGGGATTAATTCTAGTTCATAGAAAACGATGAACAGCAGCAGGTTTTTAGCCATTAATGCCCCAGAAACACCGGCGTTAATCAGGAGGATTAGGATGTAATAAAGTCGGGGACGCTCTAGTTTTTCTTCGGTACTATAGATAGCTATTCCTGTCAAGAAACAGTTTAAAATAATTAACGGTAAGGACAAACCATCGACTCCGAGGTTATAACTTAAACCGATTGGTTTTGCCCATTCGCGGTATTCAGAAAATTGAAAGCCACTGCTGGTTAAGTTATATTGAGTCAGCAGATATAAAGACCAAAGAAGGACGGCAGCAACAAAAAAGAGAGTTATTTGACGTAATTTTGCTGGGGCGAATTTATCGGGGAAAAGACCGACGATAATTGCTCCAATTATTGGCAACCAAAGCAGGGTACTGAGCATATTGGTATCGATCGAATTTATAATGACTGGGATGAGAAAACGATTAGCCAACCAACACGATGACTAATCGGGAATTGACTAAATTAAACTCACTTTGCCGCTATCGAGATCATAGTAAGCACCGACAACTTTTAATTGTTTGCCGTCCACTAATTCACCGATAACTGGGGATTTGCCTAATTTCTCTACTTGATAGGTAACATTGGATTTAATTGCTCGCTCAAGTTTGTTAGAACCGGGTTGTCTTTCGGCTCGATCAACTCCCACCTGTAATCCATCGATTAAACGACCGATTTGTCCGGGGAAACGACCGCCTTCAATGGTGGCTTTTACCGCTCCACAACGAGAATGACCAAGGACAACAATTACCTTGGCTCCTAACACCAACGTACCGAATTCAAGGCTACCAATTTCTTCGGAAGTGGCTAAATTTCCCGCTACCCGACAAACAAATAGATCTCCTAATCCTTGATCAAAAACGATTTCTGCCGGCACGCGAGAATCGGCACAGCCCAAAATTGCCGCAAAAGGGGCTTGACTTTCGGCCACTTCTGTGAGTCGAGCTTGATCGCGGTTAGGACTTTTTTTTCTTCGTTCCCAGAAACGTTGATTGCCTTCCATGAGCATAGTTAAGGCCTGGTCTGGGTTCAATCCTTGATTTTGAGCCGTTAGCCATGGCTGGGAATTAACGGCGGTTTGGGCGTTAGTTTTGGACAACTGAGAACCCAAAACAGAGGCGGCTAGACTGGTTCCCAAAAAACCACCCCCATAACGGATTAATTGGCGACGAGAGGTGTTGAACATAGGTAATTGTTTCCATTAATCAGGACAAATCCTATTGTCAGGGCCGGGGATGCTAAAGAAAAGCCTAAGTTATCAAATCTTTAACTGAAAACTAGAGAAATTTGTGATAGTAGGGGCCAGCAGATGATAATACCAATCAAAGCCACCCCCAAAATAATCGACAGAAAGTAAAATTGGGTCTGGCCCGAGACGTTATATTTCAAACTCTGACCACCAAAAACCGTGGCTAATCCCACCAGATTAACGATGCCATCCACCAGAAAGGTATCAATCCAGTTAATAATTTGCGAGATTAATCCGACGACAAAAACAATGGTGACTTTATACAATTGGGCGGTATAAAGGTCGTTGGCGAAGAAATCTTGAACGGCTTTGGGTTGAAAAACGATCGGTTTGGGGATATTTTCATTTAGATAAATATAGGCTGCCGGAATTACGCCGGCAGCAGTGGCAAGTACCAAGAGAAAAGCCACTCCCAGATTTAAGTCACTGGGTAATAAATGCCATTGTGCCAATAAAATCGGCACATGAATGGCGAAACCCATGGTCACAGTCATGGGGATAACTAAGGGCCAAAGAGCTTCCGGAGAGCGCAGGGTCATTGGTTTGAT
Source organism: Microcystis sp. M_OC_Ca_00000000_C217Col (assembly GCF_007095585.1). NCBI lineage: Bacteria > Bacillati > Cyanobacteriota > Cyanophyceae > Chroococcales > Microcystaceae > Microcystis > Microcystis sp. M_OC_Ca_00000000_C217Col. The sequence goes on along the minus strand of NZ_SFBV01000116.1, from coordinate 4,849 downwards.
TTTACCGCCAAAGAAAACGCAAAATTCTCTAGTGACACTAAAGGCAGTTAAGGCATTGACCAACAATAGCACTAATAACAGTAAACCACTGACTTCTGCGAGGCGATCGCCCATGCGGGCTAATGCCCAAAAACCACCAAAGGGAGGCAGTGCGACTAAACTAGCAGCACCGACGAGATAACAAATGCCAGAAACGGGACGACGAGACCATAAACCGCCGTATTGGCTTAAATCTTGGCTGATATTATTCCAAATGATGTTACCCACCACCATGACTAACAGGGACATAGCGATCGCATAAGTAAAGAGTAACACTAAAGCGGTTTCCGTTTGTCCGGTGGCCACAGCGATAAAAATCAGTCCCATGTAGGCACTGACGGAATAGGAAAGGGAGCGCTTGACATCGATCTGGGCGATCGCAATTAAACCCGCACCGAGGGCAGTGACAGAGCCAACAACGATCATTACTTGTAGGGTTAGGGGCGATAATTGTAGCACCGGCTCTAATTTCACCAATAACCAAGCGCCAGTGGAAACGACGACGGTATTCCGCAGAATTGTCGCCGGCATCGGTCCTTCCATGGCCTCATCTAGCCATAAATGCAGGGGAAATTGAGCGCATTTGCCCATCGGACCTGCAATCAATGCCAAACAGAGTAAATTAGCCACATTGGGGTTTAAATTGGCTGTAGCCGCCCATTCTGCTAATTCGTCAAAGTTCCAGGTTCCCGCCAGGGGTAAAAGGGCCACCACTCCCATCAACAGGATTAAATCGCCAATCCGTTTAGTCAGAAAAGCATCCCGCGCCCCCGTTACCACCAGAGATTGATTGAACCAGAAACCAATCAGTAGATAAGTGCCGAGGGTGAGAACTTCTAGCACACAATAGCTGAAAAATAGCGAATTACAGATAACGAGGGCGCACATACCCCCTTCAAAGAGGGCGACGAGAGAATAAAACCTTGCCCAACCCCAATCCATTTCTAGATAGCCGATCGCATATACCTGCGCAGCGAGGTTTAAGCCGGTAATTAGCAATAAAGCCCCGATATTAACGACCGAAATCTGCACATCTAAAGATATGCTTAAATCTGCGGCATTTAGCCAATTAAATGCTATAGATTGCGGCGGACGACCCCAAACGGCGATCAAAGCAAAAAGGCTATGTAAAAAGGCCCAGCAGGTCATGATCAAGTTCAGATAACCGGCCGGTCGCGGGCCAGTTTGCCGGATAATACCGGGAGACCAGGGTAGAGCGAGAAGTGCGCCCGCAAGGGCATAAAGAGGTACCAACCAGATAGTCTGGCTGAAGGACTCGAACATATAACCACCTCAAGAAGAAAAATGATCCTGAATTAAAGTTTAAGGTTTAATGGCTCACGAATAAGCTGTGACCATTTTTTAACGGGGCATGAATGGGGATGGTTTGACTAGCTTCCAGCAGGTATTTTAAAAAGGCATCGGCAATCACGGAAAGCTGTTTTCCGGCCAGATAACAAACGTACCAATTGCGCTGAATCGGAAACTGTTCCACGTCGAGGATGGCTAATTCTCCGTTTTCCCCTTCCGAGATGAGAGTATGCTTAGATAGTACCGATAGTCCCAAACCGCCAGAAATAGCCTGTTTAATCGCCTCGTTACTGCCTAATTCCAAGCGCACCTTAACTTTAATATCGTGGAGATTAAATAATTTTTGTACGGCTTGGCGGGTTCCAGATCCCGATTCGCGCATAATAAAAGGTTGATGGTTGAGGCACTCAAGGGGGAGATTTTTCTGACCCACCAATGGATGATCTCGTCGCGCCACCACCACTAGGGGATTTTCCAGAAAAGACTGAGAACAAAGTTCCACTTCTTCCGGCGGTTGACTGAGAATATAGAGGTCATCCTCGTTGTTTAACATTCGCTCTTGCAGTTTCTGGTGATTAGTCACCTGTAGAGCGATGTCGATACCGGGATACTGTTGACAGAATGCCCCCAGTAATCGCGGCACAAAGTATTTAGCGGTAGTAATCACGCCTAAAGTCAGTTTTCCCTGTCTAGTTCCCTTAATATCGGCCACTTTCATCTGAAAGTTGTCCAATTTATCAAAAATCTCTTGACAGGTGAACAGTAATTCCTCACCCGCTTCGGTTAAAAATAAACGTTTGCCAATTTGCTCGAATAGCGGTAAACCCACGGCTTTTGTGAGTTGTTTGACTTGGGTTGAGACGGTGGGTTGAGTGATAAATAACTCCTCGGCCGCCTTGGTGAAGCTACTGTGTCGAGCGGTAGCCTCAAAAACCCTTAACTGGTGCAGGGTTGCCTGTATCAAGTTCCTATGCCCTCCTCAATAACAACTATTTGTTACAATAAATCCTAACGTTTTTATAGATTCTAGTCAATTAACTTTTTGATAAATATAGACTTTAATAGATATAACCGCCGCTTAAGACCTTTTGTAGCTATCAGCTTTTTTCCCAGTCTCCTTTTTCAGCTTCTTGTCACCCCTTGAGGTTGTCGCCAGCATTTACTCGGGGTGAGGTGATGGGCAGGATCAATGATCGCGGCGGCAAGATAAACTAGGGGATAACCAGACCCTAACCAGCGATCGCGAAATTGCCGAGCTTCTCCAACGGCGAGGGCGAAGAAAACGTCAAATTGTCGGACTTTGTGGAATAATTATTGGAAGTGAACAATTGGACTTTTTGGCAGCAATGATTATAGTAATCGTAGAGATAATCGAGATTAAGCAGCGAGTCTAAACAGGTTTTGAATCTTTTGGGACGGTTATAGGTGGGGATAATAATTGAAAAGTTTGTCAGAGTTTTTCTGGAGTTTTGAATCGGACTTTTTTAGTAAGCTTTAAGCATTTCTTTTATGCTTTAATAATAAAAAAACTTGGCAAACTTAATCCATAATTGATGACGAACGAACTTCGGTAAAATCCGTTTACCTAAGCTAATACTAACCTCGGCAAAATTACGGCGAAGTTTAGCAAAGATAGCTCTTTTTTTATGAGTATGATACTGTCCTTTTAGATTTCTATCTCCATCATATTCAATAAAATCTAACAGGGCATTTCTGCTATTCACCTCATTGAGAGATTCTGTCTGAAAACAACAGATATTTTGAGGATATTTTTCAATTAACTTTTCAATTTTTTCATAGTACATATCCCAATATAATCCCACAGCTTTAGCCTTATCAGACTCGTTAAATTTAGGAAAAGAAGCATCCCAAACTTCATTTTTTTTCCAGGTTTTTCCATTATGTTCATACCAGGGATTATGGTCTTGAGTCCATTGCAAATAACTGTGAATTACCGCTTCTCTTTCTCGTTTCAGGCAAATAAATTTGCTGCGAGGAAATTTTTCAATTAAGAAAGCAACATAGGGAAGAAAATACATCCCAATGTCGCCAAAATATTGGTTTGAATCTGAAAGTTTATCTAGATTTTCTATCCATTTCCAAACATTTTCATGATCATTATACCATTTCAAGGGATGGGCTTGGTAATTAATTGCTCCTTCATGGAGAACTTTAATTCCAGGTTGATTATTTAAAAAATAAGATAAAGAAAGCGATCCACATCTCCCCGTTCCTAAACCAATAATTAATGTTTTACTCATTTTTATTAATCCTTTTTACTTCTGGCTCTGGTGGTTGTTGCTGATATATTTTACAATAAATATCTGCCAAGAATTGACAAGATGACGCAAATATCGCCAAATTTCTCGGTTAAATCTTCCTGTAATATGGAAAAATCCCAGAGGATTTTCTATCATAGTAATCATTGATTTACCCAGATAGATCACAGTTGAATCATAAGCTTGTAATCGCCAAGATAGTTTGATAACATCATAATAGGTATAAAATTTATTTGTTTGGTAATGTTTAGCCAATAACCTAGTAGGTAATTTTTGCCTAACAGCCGGATCCGTAAAAATAATTTCTCTAGCTTTGTCCCAATTTTTCACCAGTTCAGAAATTGGTATTTTTGTTTTATTAGTCTGATGACGACGAATTTCAATAATGGGATCTTCGCCGATAAATACAAAAAGACCTTTAGTAGCTAACCGACACCAGAATAACCAATCTTCGCCAATGGTTAAATGAGTTAAAAAGTCTTCTGAAGTTAAAAAACTTCGTCTAATACAAACTGCTCCCATAGAAAATATACCTCGTTCAATAATGCGAGTAAACAGATCAATTGGAGTTAGTTCCTCCACAAGGGAATTAGGTTGAAATATCCTATTATTATTTAGATCAACTTCGACAATATTTCCATAGGAAGCAACAGCTTCTGTCCATGATTCTAAAGCTAAGTATAATCTTTCTAAGGCATTAGTTTTAGGGCGATCATCTGCATCTAAAAAATAAATATATTTTCCTTGAGAATGTATAAATCCTCTGTGTCTTGCTAATGCAGAACCACTATTTTCTTGCACGATCAATTTAATTCTGTTATCTTTTAGTATCAATTCTTCAATGATAGCTTGAGTATTATCGGTTGAACCATCATTGACAATAATCATTTCCCAGCGACTAAAGGATTGTTTTAGAATGCTATTAATCGCCTCTTCAATGTATAGTTCGCTATTATAAGCTGGAATAATTACAGAGACTTCTTTTTCTTGCATAAAAATTACCAATCATAATTATAAAACAATGGTGATTTAGATAAATCACCAAATATGATACCATTATAAGTAGGTAGATGTTAAAAACTTTCAGATACCCCCCTTATTAAGCTATCCATTAGTCGGATCTTTCTTAACAAAAAGAGAAGAAACTTAAAAAAAGGGGAAACGATTGATAGGTATAGTTTTGAAAGAAGGAATTAAGGTGGAGGTAAGCAAAAAAATGG
>NZ_SFBV01000115.1:0-3147 GCF_007095585.1 Microcystis sp. M_OC_Ca_00000000_C217Col | reverse complement strand
TGGAACGAAATAGAGGCTTTTAAAGACTGCGTACATGGAGAATTAAAACAAGAATTACCCTCGAAAAGCCTATTTTTCCACTAAGTATTTATGCTCATTGCAAAGGTGAGATGCTCCCTGTAGTCGCTGAGAAAGTTGCCAAGGTTATCTCATTACGGGATGACTGGTATGGACACTTTACAGTTATTGAAGAAGACAAAATTAGAATGAGAGACTTAACGGTGCGATCGCCGATCTTGTAGGGTACGTTCCCTCATGTGACTCCTACTGCTCCAGCGATCGATTTTTGGGGAACGTACCATGCACATTAATTGAAGCGCCGATTCAAATTTGAAGTGCACCACTGGGGGGCTTCCGATGAGGCGGCTCATCAGTAGTAGAGCGGGAGCACTTCGTTAGAATAAATCAGAGTATAATTAAGGCAAAATACTGAGTTGAGGTCAACCCTATGGCAGTTCGTCAACGGCGTTATCCCAAAGATGAGTTAGCCGAGCGAGGGCAAAAACTCTACGAATCTGGCATTCGGCAGCAAGTCGAAGCCGGTAATGAAGGTAAGATTGTAGCGATCGACATTGAAACTGGAGAGTTTGAAGTCGATGAAAACGTTGTGCCTGCAACTAATCGGCTCTTTGAACGTCACCCCGATGCCCAACCTTGGATCATTCGTATCGGACATCGCGCTGTTTATCATTTCGGGGCACGGAGTTTGAAGAAAAATCCATGATGGAAGGTGTTGTAAATTTGCGGCGTGAAGCCACGCTAAGGATTGTAGTCGGAAACTCAAATCGGCAACTGCAAGCGGTTGACGCGGTGATTGATACCGGGTTCAATGGATTTTTATCTTTGCCCTCTACAATCATCGCTACATTAAATTTACCTTGGAGTGGTTCTGATTTTGTCACGCTGGGTGATGGCAGTGAAACTTATTTTGATCTGTACACTGGGACTGTGATATGGGATGGGCAGTACCAAGAGATTGATATTGCAGAATCAGAAACAGAGCCTCTACTAGGAATGGCGCTGCTTTACAGATATCGGTTGCAGGTCGATAACATTGAGGGCGGTAAGGTCAAGATTGAAGCCTTATGAGCCAGTGCTAGAAGAGATTCGGTGAGGCGCGGTCTAACAACGCAGCCGTAGGGTGCGTTCCCTAATGTGACTCCTACTGCTCCACCGATCAATTTTTGGGGAACGCACCATGCACATTTATTGAAGCTGTATTCCTTGATGGGAGAGGTAGATTTAGGAAGATGCTATGATCCAAATTAGATAGCAACACCAGATGTTTAATATGTCCCTTATCGAACTCCTGCCAACTGTCAGTCAACTAACGCATCAAGACAAGCTCAGGCTTATTCACTATCTTTTGCTTGCAGTAGCCAAAGAGGAAGGATGTAGCCTAGACACTGCAAGTAATGAGCATAATGAAAATATGCTGATCAAGCAACTAGCGGTTACTAACGCGGTTGTCTGGTCGCCTCAAGCAGATCATCAAGCTGTTCACGCTTTGTCTGAGCTTTTGGTGTCGGCAAAGGGAGTATCAAATGCTTGACGGTCATCGCTTTTCTTTTACAGAACGGACTGACAGTTCTGGTCGGTCTAGCATCTTGCCATACTTGCCGCTAACCTTAACTGATGGAAAACAGTCAATAGAGGTTATGGCTTTATTGGATACGGGTGCTAGTGTTAATGTCTTACCCTACGAAATCGGATTACAGTTAGGGGCGGTCTGGGAAAATCAAACTATTCAAATTCCCTTAAGTGGAAACCTTGTCCATAGTGAGTCACGAGGGCTGGTTTTGACTGGGACAGTTGCACATTTTGCTCCTGTTTTACTTGCCTTTGCGTGGACTCAATCAACAGATGTACCAGTAATTTTAGGTCACATGAACTTTTTTGCAGAATTTAATGTGTGCTTTTATCGAAACGAATTAGCTTTTGAGATTTGTCCGATCCAGAAATAAACTATTGCCAACCAATCCGCTGAACTTGTCATTTGCCGAACTGTTTTTACTTCGTAGCCAGTGCGATGCCGAAGGCACTGCGTAGCAGCACGCCGCTCTTGTAGGGTGCGTTCCCTAATGTGACTCCTACTGCTCCACCGATCGATTTTTGGGGAACGCACCATGCACATTAATTGAAGCTGTAAGTCTAAATGCGATACCGAAAGCACTGGGTAGCAGATCGCTGATCTTGTAGCTTGGGTTGACGAAAAGAAATCCGGCGTTGCTGACTTTGGGTATGAATCATTGCATCTACATTTTTTAAAACTCAGGCTCAAACTGACTTTTTGATATATGCAAAATTAGCATTCATACCTTGATTAAGCAACGCCAGAAATCCAACACCTTCGGAACTAAACTGCGAACGCTAATCTTGTATTGTTCTTAACCTTAAATAGCCTTTGGCCTACACGAGCATATTCACAGATTGACAGTCAGCGAGGCATTCAGCTATGTTTGAGATGTTTAGAGCAAAACTTTTGAATGCCCACGCTGTTGACCGTTGGCCCATATCGATTCTTTTGATACGCAGGCGATCGCAATGAGCCACCTCACATCCATGTTGAACGAGATCGAGAGATCGCTAAATTCTGGCTTCAGCCGGTTCGTCTTCAGAGTAACCAAGGATTTAACCGCACCGAAATTAACCGCATTCAAAAACTTGTTCAAGAAAACCAAGAACAATTACTAGCAGGCTGGAATGACTTTTTTAACGAATGAAGTATTTGAAACATTGGCAATTCAGCAATTGTGTGATAATTTTTGCTTATGGAATTGTGAAATGCTTATCGGGCAAGACTTTTAGGGCTATTTTGACGAAGAAACCATCAGTATAGACCTCGTTTCCACACAGAAACCAGAAGAGCCGCCATCACAGATGACACACTCAGTGTAGATTTGTCTGATGGGCGCACTATATCTGTTCCCCTGGCATGGTATCCTCGGCTCCTGCATGGCTCAATTGAGGAGCGCAATGATTATCGCTTGCTCGCTGGTGGCAGTGGAATCCATTGGAATCAACTAGAGGTAGTGATTCGGTAGTAGTGGTAAGCCATCTTGCTTATCTGGACTGAGTCGTGTAGAATATTTACTAATAAAAATAATTGCTTGATAAATGTTGGGGATTTGCTTTTTATGATTGCTA
>NZ_SFBV01000114.1:0-9655 GCF_007095585.1 Microcystis sp. M_OC_Ca_00000000_C217Col | reverse complement strand
GGCTTGCGGTGTCAGTCTGTAGAGCGACCATAAGACCAGAACAGAGTAAATCTGTTAAGGCAGGTGCGAAAAATCCTTCGGGAAAGAAGCAGAAACCTAAATCGTGAGGTTTGGGAATCGCCGTCCGTTTTACGGCGGCGAGGATGTCAATGATATTATGGTCGGATTTCATCCCCCGCAAAGGTGAGTATCTTGTCGAAAAATGTAGCGGGGGCATTCATCCGACATTTTAGGTAAAATCGACTAATTTAACCTATTAACAGGAATGCAAGCAAATTTATTAGAAGTGCGGGGGGCCACCCGTCGATTTGGGGGATTAGTCGCTGTCGATGGGGTTTCCTTTCAGGTACAAAAAAACGAGATTTTTGGCTTAATTGGACCTAATGGGGCGGGAAAAACAACTTTATTTAATCTGATCACTGGTTTAATTCCCCTATCCAGTGGTGATTTAATTTATCAAGGCGACAGTCTGGCTAATTATCGTCCTCACCAGATTGCTCAGGCGGGAATTGCCCGTACTTTCCAGAATTTGCGCTTATTTGGTGAATTATCGGCTTTAGAAAATGTGGCGATCGCTGGTCATATTCACAATAGCTCCAATCTTTGGACGGGAATTTTGGGTTTACCAGTTTCGAGAAGGGAGGAGGAAAAAACCTATAAAAGAGCGGCAGAATTATTAGATTTAGTCGGATTAACCGACCAAAGCAATCGCAAAGCCCGTAATTTAGCCTATGGTGATCAAAGACGCTTGGAAATTGCCCGCGCTTTAGCTTTGCAACCCCAGTTATTACTGCTCGATGAACCAGCAGCCGGGATGAATCCCAGCGAAAAGGGGTCATTAAGTCAGCTAATTCGACAAATTCGCGATAATTTAGCTCTAACCGTCCTGTTAATCGAACATCATGTGCCTTTAGTGATGGGATTATGCGATCGCATTGCTGTATTAGATTTCGGTAAGTTAATCGCTTTGGGAGATCCAGCCACAGTCAGGGAGAATCCTGCGGTGATTGAAGCTTATTTAGGGGATGAATAAGGATTTGAGATAATTCCTCTTCAGGTTAATGGGAGATAAGTAGGTAGGCGTTAAAAATTATCAGACACCACCCTTATCAAGGGGGACTAAGGGTAGGGTTGATTCATGAATCAACCCTACTATGAATCAACTCTAGGACTGAGGGGGAATCGAACCTAAAATCCATTTTTAATTTAATTATAACCAGCTACTTAACAATGATTATTTAATTACCAGAGATAGTCAAAAAAAGGTTTAAAGTTTCTCCCGATCAATATTTTGTCATAAGTAGGGACGCACAATTATTTGTAGGATGGGTTAGCGGTAGCGTAACCCATGCTAACTCATCCAGTCGCTTAATTCCTTTAATCTTGTTAGTGCGTAACAACCCTCGACGCACCTCATAATCAGCAATTTCTGGAAGAATAACCCTAATAGCTGCTTTAATTAGGGTTTGTAGCCAACAATTACAAGCTAGACTTTCATGCGATCGCTTAGGATTAGTAATTAAACCGATAATTCCCGTATCTAATAAAACTACTCTATTCACCAAGTTACTCCCTTTAATTCAGCCGGAAATAAAGGACGCTCAGATAAGCGATCTTGGTCAAGTGCTTCGATTAAATATTCACCGGTTTCTTGTTGTTCCTGTTCATCTTCTTCATCAATCCAAGATTGAAGTAAATTAACCAGTTTGGCCTGTTTTTCTTGTTCTAAAATAGTATCCTTAAGTAGCTTGAGGACATAATCTTCTAGAGAAAGACCTTTCTCCCTCGCTTTTTGGCTGAGATATTGTTCGATTTCTGATGTTAAATTAAGAGTTAGTAGCATGGGCTTGACTTGAATCAATTTATCGTGTCTTTAACTATTATAAACAAAAAAGCGATCACACTCTAAAAATATAGCGCAATCGCCCCTAATTTAAGACTTCAATTGTTGCTCGATTTGCCAGTTTTCTATTAAATACTAACTAGCAAAGTCAAATACTGGTGTTTCAATTACCCGTTTTGGTCGCTTATTTTCCCAGATAATTTCCTGCAAGCGTTCGACAGTTTCTGGTGCAAAAAAACGCTCTCCTGTTTCTACACAGACTCTAGCGGGGACATTTTCTATAATAAAAAAATTGCCATTGATTTCAAGGGTATAGGTAACTTCTTGTTCAATTAAGGTTTCTGGTCTAGAATTAGTTGACATCTGGTGTTCTCCTTGATTTAAAATCAATCCATAAATTTGGATCGGGTTCATATAGGGTAATAATTTTGAGCAAAGGGCGAGAGGGATAGCTACAATGAATGTGTAAGGCTCTATTAATTAGAGTAAATCCCAAAAGTAAACAGCTTGCACCATACTTATCAGCTGGATAATCTTCAATAATTTCGCTTTGTTCCATCGCCTCCCGTAATTCTTGAACACTGATCTGACGCAGGATACTTTGATTGACAGCGTGTTGAGAAAATTCAAATTGGTTTTGTCTAACTTTTTGACGAATTTCCTCAATCATTTCAGGGATAGCCGCCTTTAGTTTGAACGTAAATATCCGTCGCTGTCATTTCACCAAATAACTGATCTTTAATTTCTAAATAATTTAGAGGTTGGGATGCTGTTTCTCTTAGAAAGAAAGCCGCTTTAGCAATTCCCAATCTCTCTACTAGAGCTTTAGCTCCCTCTTTTCTAATTTCATCAATCTCAGGAATCGTCAAATCTGTTTGAACTTTCATAACAATTTTTCTCAATTCAAGCGTTGAAAATAATGGCGACAAACTCCCCATTTGATAGTCTAGTTATTTCATTCTCTCAAGTCAATGACATCAATAAGTAGTCATGCAAAATTAATTACCTGCCCGATCGAGCTAAAACCCTTACGGGGCAATGATCGTCATGTGTAAATAATTTTGCCTAGGTACTTAACATCAATACTTTTTAAGCGATGTATTATTCTATAATAAACTTTTAGATGGTTGACAATAAATACTTCAATTCTTTCGGGAGCGCCTGTTTGAAAATCTTCTCTCTGGAGTGATAAATCATGCAACAGACCGCGGATTTTGTGATAAGTTTCAGGGTCATCTTGTTTTAAATTGCTCAAAAAGTCTCTAGTAATTAAGGACAACCAGATATCATACGCCATCTTACGTTAAAATCGATATTTGATAATTTTCCCTTGCGCTTGTTCTGCTAACGCTTGCTCTAGTGCCTGCTGTTCAGAAAGAGGGATATCTGCAAAGCGAATGACCGATGTTTCCTGACAAATGAGATAATCTGGATTAAGCTGCGTTAACAGTTCCTCAGATGCAGATGCGATCGCTTGTTTAATCTCTTCATCTGAAGCAGGTTGAGTCGTCTGGAAAAGATCAGATTGCATAAAAAGTCTCAGCCAATCAAAACACTATGGTTTCCTCTATTCTAACACCAAAAAAGCTATCACGCTATATTTATAGAGGGCGATCACTTCTAAGGTCGGTATTGCAGCCTAAGTCGTTTATTATCAGCAACGCCCAGGTAATTTACTCGCTATTTAAGGGCGGACTGCTAATAACTGGACTTGTACCGTTTCAGGAAGTTTTATTATGACAAAATGATTTTCTGGATACAAATAATCTTCGCCAGATTCATCAATCACTCGCAAACATCCCACCTCTTGCGCTTTAGCATCAGGTAACACTTGATAAAGTTTACAAACCTCTAAATCTCCGCCTTCTTCAGCGGTAATACAGATAGCAAATTCAATGTTAGATGCTGGTGTTTGCATAAATATTTAGTCCAAAACTCGTTTAACTTTCATTTTTCGCCGACCAATACCATGAGACTCATACCAGTGTAGTTCAGCTTTGCGGATTTCTCCATTAGGAAATTGAACTAAGCCGACTCCTTTTAGCTTTCGCCATCGACGACCCCCAAACTGCGCTTTTAGCCTTCTGAGTTCACGAATAGAGAGGTTGACGGCGATAATCTCTATTTCGGTTAGTTCTCCAATCAACTCAAAGCCATTACCCATCTCATCATTCTAACAAAGATTAATAAAAATTTGGAATGCCCAAAAAAAAGCGATCGCACTTTATCAATGTAGTGCGATCGCTGCTAATTTAAGGCTAGATTTGCCAGTTTTTTATTTTAATTTGCGCTTCAAGGCTGAACCCGCACCTAAAACACCAATGGCGAGTAAACCTAAGACTGAAGCAGGTTCGGGAACAGCAACAGCAGTCTGGTTCAACCGCACAGAATAGCCCGCAGGAAGGCCGCCGGGGAAAGTAGATGATGGTGCTAATGATAGAGAGTAACTTCCTGGTCCGAAGAGTAGAGAAGCCGAACTGTAAGTACTTGCGGCCGCCCAGTCAGCATCAAGTCCAGGATTGCCACTCGGCAGATAGGGGAATGGGGGTGTTTTAGGTGTAAAGTCGCTACTACCTAAAAGAGTAGCCCCATTGTAAATGTCGTAAACATCTCCAGCAATAAATTGATCGACCAAATCAAAGGCGCCCTGGAATCCCGGTGCAATCGTAAAGTCCCACGAGGTGGGGTTGTTGGATGCTGGATCACTCTCAATTTGCCCGGATTGCCACACACCGTTGGGCAATAAGACTACCGCTACTGCTTGTTGTGCATTAAGTACCACAGTTCCAGCAAAGAATGCTATGCCAGCAGCAGTCATTGACAGTTTTTTAATTGCAGTCGAAGTTTTCATGTTCAGAAAGTTTCCTCAAAACAAACAAACAAACAAATGTTCTGACTGACCTTTAAAGGAGAAAATCTCAAATTAAGCGACATTGGCAAGGGAGAAAAATTGGTTGTTTCAAAATTGCCAATCACTAAATTTTAAGTTAGTTCCTCTAATGACAAGACAGAGCCATAACGCTATTCTACCCCCCCCCGATTTTGTCAAGTGTAAACCAACACAAATTTACAAAAATTTATAATTATTGTTACCCTTGAGAGTAGGCTAGTAAAAAAATCTTTTAACGGGTTAGTCTTGGATTATTAGAATCTCTCGTTTCTAGGCTCTGCCTAGAAATGTTTAATGAGAGTCTCTGCCTCCTGAGTAATCTTTACAGAAGGCAGAGCCTTTAAAAATCATTCCCAGGCGGAGCTTGGGAATGAGACGGCGAAAATCATTGCCTCTTGCCTATCCTAACCATTACTTATAAGTAGGTAGGTGTTAAAAGTTGTCAGACACCCCCCTTATTAAGGGGGAGCCCCCCGCCTATCGGCACCCCCCTTATCAAGGGGGGCAGGGGGGATCGAACCTAAAATCTATGTTTAATTTAATTACAACCAGCTAATTAACAGCTAATCCCTAATCTCTCAATAACAGATATTCACGAATCTCAAAAAAGTTATCCCAAGGAATATAGGGTTGATTTTCCGCTTGCAGATAATCGATTAAACGATCCCTAGCAAAAACTAGATCGGCCTTTCTAGCCATGGTAATATCGGTAACAGAATCACCGATCGCAATAGTTTCTACTCCCGAATATTTGGCCATAATCAAGGCTTTAGCTACTAATTCCGTCTCATTTTCCCAATCGGAGTGAACTTGCAGATATTCCCCTTGCGTATAAAGATTGACCCCATAAATTGCCGTCACCTTATCTAATAGTCCCTCCCGTTTTAAGACCGTTTCAATCATGCCTTGGAGACCACCGGAGATAATAATAAAAGGGATGGCTCGCTCCTGTAAAAAAGCGAGTAATTCAGCTAATCCGGGGCGAATTGGCTTGCTTTCGGCATAGGCAAGAATATCGGCGTATTTTTGGCTCGGTATCGACTCTAGCAGTTGACGGACACCCCGGCGCAAACTGAGAGTGCGAGCGTACATTTGGGGCATAATTTGGGCTGATAAATCGGGGGCGAATTCTTTGAGCATACCCGCAAAGGTTTCCACGGCGGTGATAGTGCCATCAAAGTCACAGAAAACAATTTTACTCATGGGGTGACAAAATATCTGAAATTGGATATAATCGAAGGTTATGATTAATTTTACAGAGATTATCCGACTCTAGAGCTTCAACCCCCATGAAATCCTATCTCGCCGCCGCCATTCAAATGACCAGTCAGCCGGATTTAGAGAAAAATCTCGCTGCCGCTGAAGAATTGATCGAACTTGCCGTGGGTAAAGGGGCGGAATTAATCGGTTTACCGGAGAATTTCGCTTTTATGGGGGCAGAAACCGATAAAATCGCCCAGGCTGAGACTATTGCTCTCAAAGCCGATAAATTCCTCCGCACCATGGCCCAAAGGTTTCAAGTGACCATTTTAGGGGGTGGTTTTCCCGTGCCGGTGACGGGTATTGCCGATAAAGCTTATAACACGGCTATTTTAGTCGATGGCAACGGTGCGGAATTAGCCCGTTATCAAAAAGTCCATCTCTTTGATGTCAATGTCCCGGATGGTAACACCTATCAGGAATCGAGTACAGTCATGGCAGGGATCGATTTACCGCCGATTTATGGCTCCGATAGCTTGGGAAAAATTGGCCTCTCGATTTGCTATGATGTGCGTTTTCCCGAACTCTATCGCTATTTATCGCGGCAAGGAGCCGATGTTTTATTTGTACCTGCGGCGTTTACAGCTTTTACAGGGAAAGATCATTGGAAAGTTTTGTTACAAGCGCGAGCGATCGAGAATACTTGTTATATAATAGCTCCTGCTCAAACGGGCAATAATTACGAACGCCGTTACACCCACGGTCACGCTATGATTATCGATCCTTGGGGTGTGGTTTTAGCCGATGCGGGGGAAGAAGCGGGGGTGGCAATTGCCGAAATTAATCCCCAACGTCTGCAACAGGTGCGACGACAAATGCCTTCCCTACAGCATCGTGTTTTTGTTTAAAATTCGATTCGACAATTTTGTCGATAAAAACGCCTAATTTTGGGATTTAACTCGGTTTTTTTGCGTAACATTGCTCCCCGATAACAAGGGCCGAATCTCAAACCTAATTAGGGTCTGCTGAATAATGGTAAAACCCTTTTAAAATAAGGCTTTTGACCTGTTAAAGTCCGATGTTAGTGCAAGAAAATAGGATTGGGACTTTCAAAAACCTTGCATTATCCTTCTTGTAGTACATAGCTTGGTACAAAAAACAATGGCAACAAAGCCCGAAACTCCTGACTCCTGACTCCTGACTCCTACCCCCAGGAAAAACTTTTTCAGCAGACCCTAATTAGTTAAGCTAAAAGCTTTGATGTACTGAGTTTCTAACCTTCTTTGCCAGATTCTCAGGGTAAGCTCATCTAATAAGGATGTAGTCGATTTATGCCCCCCGATCAAACCATACCAAGTAGTGTGATAATTTTTGCTTATGGAATCGTGAAATGCTTATCAGGCAAGACTTTTAGTGCTATTTGGCGGAATAAACTATCAGTATAGACCTCGTTTCCACACAGAAACCAGAAGAGCCAAGTAACGAAGAACTAGGTAAAAATATCCGTAAACTTTATTAACAATCTTCCTTGAAAATCTCTTGACTATCGCACCCCGAATTAGGGATCATATGAAGATGTAGCGTTTCTCATCAAGGTGAACTGTAAATTAAACCTTGCCGAAGTAAGAATTCTCAGTTGCGAAAACATACCTCATATATCCGAGAAACGCTGTAGAGCAGACAGGGATGCAATTCAGACTTGAATTGGCGAAATTCAAGTCTTGACTCTATTTATTGTCAACTTGAGTCCAAAAATACTCTGATGGTTGGACAAATATGCTCTCTGGACTTGTTCTAACAAGATTCCGGGCTAAATGAGAAATAATCCCATTTAGCTTCTCTAGACCGTTAAGGAGAAACCGATGTCATCTTATACCACAGAATCAGAAAAAATTGATTTTCCGAAAACCCTAGATATAGCCACCGTTTGCGTCTATGGGCTAGGAATCCTCTCGGCGGGCCTATTTTTATTTCTGCCCTTCGTCAACCTGCTGCATCCGAGTCCGTGGCAGCGATGGCTAGGCACAATTCACGGTTTTGGTTCCCTATTAGCCCTAGTCGTGATTGTTTACGCTGGTCATCTCGCTTTTCCGCTGCTCAGAGGTTCTGGCAAAATTTTGCAGCAAATGCGAACCCTCACCTTCTGGTCCACCGTCCTCGCTTCTTTGGCGATCGCCACTGGCAATTTAGCCTATATGCGCTATCGGGCCGGTTCAGAGTTTGGCGGTGCGCGGGCATGGCTAAAGGAAAATTCGCCCCTCGGTCAATACGTCCTCATGGAATACCACGAATTCAGCGTCCTTTTTACCCTACCCCTAGGGGTGGCCTGCACTTGGATTCTCTGGAAATACGGCGACTCAATCCTAGACAAAGCTAATAGACCAGTGTTAACGGTCACTTGCATTGGCCTGATGGCGATGATGTTTTTTGCCATGGGTGGACTCGTTAGCGGCCTCGGTGTTGCCAAAATTCACGCCCTGTAAACCCTTATTTAGCTACTTTACCTCAAAAGTGAACAAAATTCAACTTTTGCTCGTTTTAGCTACGGTTTTCGGGTTATCTATCACCGCTCCCGCCCTAGGGGGTGTAAACTTAGCCCCGATGGTACGGATACGAGGGCGGCCAGCATTAGCAACCAAAGTCAAATCGTCGGTCATTTCCCTACTGCTGGTAATACGGCTGGGGACTTTTAGCGGTGGGACTTTGCGGTTTTACACACTTACGAACTCTGAAAAAATAGGAACAAATCTGATGACTCAACGTTACATCGATAGTCCTTGGTACGGAAAAATCTGGGCTTTTTTAAAACAATTTCCCCAAGGTTTAGCCGAAGGTGCCAAACGTTCCCCCGCCACTTCTGGCCCAGCAGCGGCGGCGATTATTAGTGCTGGTATTGGCTGTTTTTTAATGATGGTTGCTCACCATTTTTCCGATGCAGACCATTCAAAAACCGTAGAAACTTTTCTTTGGAATTTGGGTAGTTGGATACCTGGCAGTAAAAATCCTAGCAAAATGTGGGGCAATATCGGCAGTTATAGCGGCAAAGAAACGATGTTATTAATTGGCTGGTTAGTCAGTTGGCCGATACTGCATTATCTTTGGAAAGATCGCCAGATAAAAGCTAAGACCATTCTCTTTTGGTTTTTTGCCCTCATGATTGCCGCCACGGCCATGTCATGGCATCCACTATTTCCCTATTTACCTTTAACTTAAAGCCTAGGAGGTGACAAAATGAACGCTCAAGTTAGAAAGGTTTCCTCGCGTAAAATGCACGATATCGTCTGGATATTAGTGGGACTTTTTGGTTTATTTGCTATTACTTTTCCCCTGGCTATGTGGCGAGTGAGCAATATGGAAAAGTTTCAAGGTTCTCATGTGAAATCTTTAGTCGTAGAAGGAGAAAACGCTCCCCAATCTTCACAGCTTAAAACTAAATAAATCTGAGTTGTGGATAATCTGAGTTTTGGATAAGTCAAAACCCTGAGACTCAATCGGAATCTAAAACTCTGATTAACAGACAAAACTCTCAAAACTGTGAACAATTGCTAAGTAGGTAGGCGTTAAAAGTTGTCAGATGCCCCCCTTATTAAGGGGGGATTAAGGGGGGATCGGCACCCCCCTTATCAAGGGTAGATCCCCCCGCCTATCGGCACCCCCCTTATCAAGGGTAGATCCCCCCGCCTATCGGCACCCCCCTTATCAAGGGTAGATCCCCCCGCCTA
>NZ_SFBV01000113.1:0-9141 GCF_007095585.1 Microcystis sp. M_OC_Ca_00000000_C217Col | reverse complement strand
GTTGGTAATGACGTAGGAATGACAAACCCCGTGTAGTTGAGGAGCGGAATGACGAGAAATTGTCACGTTCCGTTTTGTAGAGCAGTAGGAGAGGCGACTCTCTTACTGACTTTAATTATTCGAGATGAAGGTTTACGAATTTTGGCGGTAGGGCATACCGCTACTGCTTCTGGAGGGAGAGTAAGACCAAGTAAAGGCACTGCTTTTGCAAGGCATCTCCCCGTGAATGAAGAATCCCTCGCATGAGTGCGATGGGAGTGTCAAACCAAAAGAAAACCGAGAGGGCTAGGAAAGAAGCCGGAAACTCCTCTGGATTTCCTCCTTTTTCCCAGCGGAATCTAGGCTTTAAGATGAATGGGATGTTAGGAAGTTCCCGAAAAAATTTGGGGTTAGGGTTATAAAGGCTCGAAACTAAGTACCTAAAAGCTTTTAGCTTAACCAATTAGGTTTTAGATTCGATCGAGTGACAAGAAAGTAGGGAAGTTTTCACCTAACACTATCTCAGTGGTTGGACAGAAGTGAAGTTAACTGTGGGGTAAGGAATGCCAAAAAGCCTAGACTAAGATAAAATTATATCCAACCGGATGCAGTATAGGAGTTTAGCCAATGTCTAACGAAACTGTTACTTATTCCCTAGAAGCTGTCCTCACAAGGATTGAGGGGAAGATCGATAAGATTGATGAGCGCTTGACAAAAGTAGAAATAGGATTAACCGATCTCAAAGGAGATATTAAAGTGTTAGACGAGAAAATCGAAGGCATGGACAATCGGCTAAAATCAGTGGAAGGAACCCAAAAAAATCATGTCTGGACATTAATTATCCTTTTGGGGAGTGCCATTTTTACGGCTGCTTGGAAAGTATTTTTTTCCAGTAATATCTGATCTTTCTAATTCTCAACAAGACTACAGTTAACCGCTCCTGAAAGAAAATTTTCTTAAAGCCTAGACTTAAGATAAAATTATATCCAACCAGATGCAGTATAGGAGTTTACCCAATGTCTAACGAAACTGTTACTTATTCCCTAGAAGCTGTCCTCACAAGGATTGAGGGGAAGATTGACTCGCTTGAGAAGCGGGTTAACGAAAGATTTGACAAGGTAGAAGATCGGTTAACCAAACTAGAAATAGGAGTAACTGATCTCAAAGGTGATATTAAAGTGTTAGACGAGAAAATCGAAGGCATCGACAATCGGCTCAGATCGGTAGAGGGAACCCAAAAAAATCAGGTCTGGACATTGATTATCCTTTTGGGAAGTGCCATTATTACGGCTGCTTGGAAAGTATTTTTTTCCAGTAATATCTGAGTTATCCAATCCTCAATAAGACTACAGTTAACCGCTCCTGAAAGAAAATTTTCTTAAAGCCTAGACTAAGATAAAATTATATTCTAACCAGATGCAGTATAGGAGTTTAGCCAATGTCTAACGAAACTGTTACTTATTCCCTGGATGTCGTCCTTAAAGAAATCAAAGACAGCATCAAGGAAGTTAGTCAAAAATTCGATAAGATTGATGAGCGGTTGACAAAAGTAGAAATAGGAATAGCCGATCTCAAAGGCGATATTAAAGTGTTAGGCGAGAAAATCGAAGGCATCGATAATCGGCTAATATCGGTAGAGGGAACCCAAAAAAATCAGGTCTGGACATTGATTATCCTTTTGGGAAGTGCCATTATTACGGCTGGGTGGAAAGTATTTTTTTCCAGTAATATCTGATTTCTCCAATCCTCAACAAGACCAAAGTTAACCCAACACAGTTGACCAGATTTCCTCATTGCTTATTTCCCAATACAAAAACGGCTAAAAATGCGATCAAGTACCGATTCAGTTACTTCTTCGCCAGTAATTTCTCCTAAAGCTTGAATGGCAGTACGCAGATCGATCGACCAAAAATCAAAAGGCAAATCTTGGTCAATTGTTTTTTTTACCTGTTCCAAAGCAATTTTCGCCCTAGTTAAAGCTGCCGCTTGTCGTTGATTAATGGCTAAATCCAAATTAGCCGCCTGTAATTCCTGATTTTGGACAGCATTAATAATAGTTTTTTCTAAGTCTTCAATACCCTGATTTTGGACGGCGGATAGCTTGACAACTCGCTCAATTTCTGCTGGGTAAATTACAGTTTCTGGATTAACCAAATCAATTTTATTAATCACTAAAATTAATCGGCGATCGCTGACAGAGCGATAAATTTCCTCGTCCTCCTCGGTCCATCCTGACTCTGCGGAGACGGTTAATAGAACTAAATCAGCAGACCGGGCCGTTTGACGGGAACGTTCCACCCCAATTTGTTCAACTCGATCACTGGCCGAGCGAATTCCTGCCGTATCGAGGACTTGTACGGGGATTCCCGCCACAACTAGCTGAGATTCGACGATATCGCGGGTAGTGCCGGGTAAATCGGTGACAATCGCTCGATCGCTCCGACTCCAAGCATTTAACAAACTGGATTTCCCCACATTCGGCCGCCCCACGATCGCCACTTTTAGACCACTACGCAGCAATTCCCCGCGCTCGGCGGTAGCTAAAATTAAATTTACTTGACAAAAAACCTGTTCTATGCTATGGAGAACCGCCTCGTGATCCAAGGGCGGTAAATCCTCTTCAAAGTCAATACGGGCCTCAATTTCAGCCAAAATATCGAGACAGGTGGCGCGCAAATGGCGGATCGGTTGCGCGAGTTTCCCCTGTAAACCAGAGAGGGCAAATTGTGCCGCTTGGGGAGAACGCGCCCCAACGAGATCGACGACGCTTTCGGCTTGAGTTAGGTCAATTCTGCCGTTAAGAAAGGCACGCAGGCTAAATTCCCCCGCTTGGGCCAAACGCGCCCCATTTTCTAGACATAACTGTAACACCTGTTGTACGGGCATAATGCCGCCATGACAGTGAAATTCCACCACATCCTCGCGGGTGAAAGAGCGGGGCGCTAACATGAGCAACAGCAAAGCTTCATCGATAATTGCCTGACTTTGGGGATGTCGGATATAACCGTAGAGAAGACGATGACTTTTCCAGGGTTGACGATTGCGGGTATGGAAAAGCCGACGAGCGATCGCCACTGCCTCACTACCAGATAAACGGACAATACCGATACTACCCTGTTCCGGAACGATCGCCGTAGCGATGGCGGCGATCGTATCCCCTGTGTTTAACATCTCTTAATCACCCCTTGCTAAAATTGAAGTCGGTATCAATTTTGTCAGCATTTATGCCCGAAAATATGCGCTCACGGTCATTAAAAGCGAGAAAAAGCCGCAAATATTCGAGTAATCGCTTACTGCGATTTTTGCGCTATTGGTATATTCGCTTAATGCGATTACAAGGACATCCTAGGGAAATTGCCAGGGGTTTTGCCTTGGGAGTTTTTTCGGGATTTTTCCCGTGGATGGGCCTTCAAATCATCGTCGCTATCTTTTTAGCCACCCTATTTCGCGCCAACAAGATCGCGGCTGCTGCCGGTACTTATATCAGCAATCCCTTGACCGATCTGCCAATTTTCCTGTTTAATTATAAATTAGGAGAGTTTATTCTTGGTCAAAGCGGGCGATCGAATCTGGGCGACATTTTTCAAACTAATCAAAGCTTCACCGAAAAGTTAGCTAGTTCTGGCGGCCAATTTCTTTTAACCCTGTTTTTTGGTTGCTTACTATCAGCGACGGTATTTGCTACGATAACCTATTTTGTTAGCTATCGCCTAGTTCATCAACGGTATCACCGCCGACAAACAGGTAGAAAACGCCGATAAATTGTCACCGTTCAGGGGGGGGAGGAAATCCGGTAATCTAAGAGGCATGGATGAGAAGCACCAACGGTAATTCCATAATAAGTCTAAACTATGATTTGAATGATTGAATGAATACTATGATTGTGTTGTATTCAGCAAGTCTTCATCAATGATCAATTATAGTCAATCCCATAATCCCATCAATCACAGTTAAGACGATGGCTGTGACTGTCGCATCATTTGTAAATTATTACGAATCATTTGTGTATTGAGATGCTCTTTACTTAATGTATTGACATACAATACTTTTGTCATTTAATCAGTAGGAAGTAGGTCTGAAATTATATTTAAAAAATCTCTCACTTGTGCAATGAAAGGAAGAACTTGTAATTCATCAAAATCTGCAAAGTCTGTATAATCTGCTTCGAGACGGTATTCAAACAATTCGTTATAAACTGCACCAAAGTCTTTTGAAATAATTTCGCTACGGATGTAGTTTTTGTTGAAGAGACTACGGACACCTGTATGTTTTGGAGATGAGAGATTATCATAAGCAAGTAAAGCCGTAACAGCATAAAAGCAACTATAGTATAGACGATTGATACAACTATTCCATCTTGCACCATCAGCAAGAGAACAAGCATCTTGATAAGCTTCCTCTGCACGATTTAAACGATACCTAATTAGTTGATCGTGAAGGGAATTTTTACTCATAGCATAATAGCTTCTTTGTTAACTGATTGCCAGAAAGGAGTAGTTTGTAATAAGGGATGTTCCCATTGATTTTTGCTGCGAACAATGGTACAAATAACCTCTTCTGTTTCCCATTCGATTTCATAAATTTGACGACGGATTTGAGATGTGCGAGTAGGGTTGGTGATCCCATCAACTAATACTAATATATCCCAATCAGAGTCTGGTTGAGCATCGTTTCGCGCCCGTGAACCATAAAGAAATATTTGCGCTTGAGGTTCGATCGCTTGTACTGCTTGTTTAATTTTATTGAGTAATAGTTGTTTTTCCATGATTTTTTATGACCTTTTTTGTACTGCACAACAATATTAACAATATAGTCCATCCCATAATCCCATAATAAGTCTAAACTGTGATTGAAATGATTGAATGAATACTATGATTGTGTTGTATTCAGCAAGTCTTCATCAATGATCAATCATAGTCCATCCCATAATCCCATCAATCACAGTTAAGACGATGGATGTTGCTGTTGTCGCATCATTTGTAAAATTTTCCGAATTTGAACAATAGTAGAGTGATTTTTCCTAATAGTCGTTGACTCCATTTTATAGTAGTTCTATTTTTTGAAAAAGAATAATAAAACCTTCTTGGGTAAAGTGCTTGTCATGGGTAAGCACTTCAAAAATATCCATTTGTTGCATAATTACCATTGATATGCAGTCTGTAATGCTATAACCTTTGTCTGACCGTTGTTTATATAATTCAAAACCTAATTGACGTAATTCTGGTGTATAGGAAATAACTTTTATTGTTTTTTCCCGTAGCATTTGCGTACACATCAAGAGTGCTTTCTGTCTCATAATAGTTCCTCTAGATGAAGCATAGTTCAGTATCTCATCAATAATGCCATCCGTCGTTATTAGCTGATCATTGATACAATTATGAGCATAATTAAGCGCAATTTGATGCCAGTTATCTTTAGGGTTGAGTAAAGCGATCCAATAAAAGGTGTCGGCAAAAATTTGCTTCATGGTTAATGTTTAGGAGTACCGTAAATATAATGATCATGTTGCTCTGCACTATCGGTTGGTAAGGTATCTAAAATTTCTTGAGGAATATCAGCAGTGAGTTCTTCTATAAATTGTGCAAAAGGTTTAGATTGTTCTTGCGATCGATTATGTTTGATTTTGGCTAATAATAAAAAGTCAAAAACTTCTTCTATTACCTCATCAGATACTGTTTCAATTTCATGAATTAGTTGTTCTTTGATAGTCATAATTTTACCTTTGTAAGTTCTTCAAATATAGCCTATATCAGTTATCAGTGATTAATTCAATTATAGTCCATCCCATAATCCCATAATAAGTCTAAACTATGATTTGAATGATTGAATGAATACTATGATTGTGTTGCATTCAACAAACCTTCATCAATAATCAATCATAGTCCATCCCACACATAAATCACAGTTAAGACGATGGATGTTGCTGTTGTCGCAGCCTTTGTAAGTTTTCCCGAATTGTAACAGTAGTAGGATGATTCTCCCCTAAAGCTTGCTCCGCAATTGCTAAAGCTTGTAAATAGAGAGGTTCTGCTTCTGTGTACCTGCCTTGAAAATAGTACAAATGCGCTAAATTGTTGAGGGATTGTGCCACATCAGGATGATTGTCTTCTAAGAGTCGTTTTTTCAATTCTAATGCTTGTAGAGAGAGAGGTTATGAAATAAATTTAAAGAAGTCTGTGTTTTGCAGAAACAGGTGGATATTTAGCAATTTCTATTAATAATAGTCGCTCTTGTAAGCGTTCTTTGTTATTGAAATCTAAAATCCTAGCTGTCACGTTCCCAATATCAGTAATGGGTTGGATAAAAGCTTCTTTAAGTTGAAAATGTTCTTTCCACAAGTCTCGACGCGGGTTAAAAAAACGGACAAGTTCTCCAGTTTCCCAATTAATTGAGCCTAAATCTGTACCTTTTTGTAAATTGCAAAAAATACAGGCGTAGCACAAATTATCAGCCGAAGTTGCTCCCCCATGTTTAAAACTAATGATATGATCCACCTGACAGCCAGATACCCTATCAGAAGCAGAAATTAAGCAATATTCACAGAGAAAATCGGCACGTTCAGCAACTAATTTTCGCAATTCTAAACTAATGTAAGGTCGAGCCATTTTAGTTAGCTCCATTGAGATATTGGTGAGCTTTTGCTTTTGCTAGGGTCATGATATGTTCTAGCATTAAATAAGCATCGAGTTCCTGTTTTTCATCTTGGGTAAGTTCATTATTTTTGGCGTTATAAATTAGGTCTTCTAGGCGATTTTGAGCGGTATCGGAAAGATGAAAGTTAATCACCGATTGGGGGGTGGTTCCCCTTGCGATTAGTTCAATAATTTCGTTATAGACTTTGATGGTTTGGGTTGCTGTATTCATGGGTTTATTCTGTTGGGTTTATTGGGTAGGGAAAAAGCAATTACAATTTAATGAACTGTAAAAGAATTGCTGTTTTTCTATCAGGTTTAAAAGTGGTGATCGCTGTTTAATTTATATTAGGAACACTATTAATTTGTCAACCAGATTTTCTGATCCTAAACTTATTTTTATCCACAATTACCGTTGAGCCAATAATTTCTTCTATATCTACGGTATTGATAAAATTTTCTAAAACCTGTCTAATTTCTACCGCTATCGCCTCAAAAGGAAATCGTAAAATAATCAGACCACAATGGGTATTGGGAGGATAATTTTTGATATTAGCCCATCCCAAATCACGGCTAATAATAATTCGCTGTTCTCGTTGAGCAAATCGAAATAGCTCAGGGTCTTTTGTGCCACTTAGTCCAGAGGTTTTTACATGAATAGCGTCATAACCTTTAGAATTTAGCAAGTTGCTTAAACTTAAGGGGCAGTCTTCATCAATTAAAAAGCGAATTTTCAACTGGTTTTCTCCATTGGATAAATGATTTCATTATTTAAAAGTTCAGAAAAATATGCTAAAGAAGCAAGAATTTGCTCTTGAGTAACTCCATATTCCTCCATGACTTCTTCATAGCTCATTCCTCCTGCCAGGGAACCAATAACAATGGCGATCGGGATTCGGGTTCCTGTTAAGATTGGTTTACCATGTTGAATTTCGTTATCTATGGTAATAGCATTATTTAATAAGTTGGTTGTCATTAATTTTCTCCGTTTAAGTTTGATTAAGAATAAACTGATTTAATTTCCTAAAAACTTGACATAATCCCATCAATCACAGTTAAGACGATGGATGTTGCTGTTGTCGCAGCGTTTGTAAGTTTTCCCGAATCTTAACAGTAGTAGGATGATTCTCCCCTAAAGCTTGCTCGGCAATTGCTAAAGCTTGTAAATAGAGGGGTTCTGCTTCTTCATACCTTCCTTGAGATGAGTATAATTCTGCTAAATTGTTTAGGGAAATAGCAACAGAGGGATGATTCTCCCCTAATAGTCGTTGACTCAATTCTAATGCTTGTATTAAGAGTGGTTCAGCTTCTTCGTATCTTCCTTGAGATTGGTAGAGTTTTGCTAAATTATTAAGATTTTCAGTGACATTGGGATAGTTATCGCCTTCAAAAATTTCTGGACAGTATTTTTTTAGATTTGCCAGAAATTCCTGTGAGGTAACTTCAGTAAAATCTTGGTGGATAATATTGCGAAATTCTTTAGTATCTAGCATGGTTAATTTTCTCCTTCTATTTAATTAACTCTTCATACTCATCATGAGAACCAATCCAAAACCAGTAATAATCTTCACCTTTTTTCAATGCTAAAGCTCTATAATTCTCAGTTATTCGGACTGACCAGACATTTTTCTCTACTTTCTTGAAATGTAATGATCGATGGAAAACATTACTAATCCAGAGACGATAGGCTTTTTTTGCCTGTTGCTTAATGTAGGGAGGTAAGTTGGCATAACATTGCCAAAAATCAGGAGTTGTTAAGGATTTCATCTAAAGACTTAACTTGATTGTTACTGATATCATTGTTGACTTTTTGTAATAGTCGATCGAGTTTCCCTGATTCGAGATCGTTTTTTATCTGTTTGTCCCAACTATCATCAAGATAGTCTTGTAACCAAGCTGATAATTGATGGATTTCTTCGTCAGGCAACTGGAGAATCGCGGATTCAATATCTTTGAGTGTAGTCATGATTGTTTGGTTGATTGAAGGTGATTGTATTATTTTATATTGTTGTATTATCGGATGGGTTAATAACCCATCCTACGGGAGCGACTCTAAGTTTTCCCGAATCCTAACAGTATTAGGATGATTCTCCCCTAAAGCTTGCTCGGCAATTGCTAAAGCTTGTAAATAGAGAGGTTCCGCTTCTGTGTACCTGCCTTGGGATTCGTACAATAGTGCTAAATTGTTGAGGGAAGTTGCCACATCGGGATGATTGTCTCCTAAGAGTCGTTTTCTCAAATCTAATGCTTCTAGATAGAGAGGTTCTGCTTCTGTGTACCTGCCTTGGGATTCGTACAATAGTGCTAAATTGTTGAGGGAAGTTGCCACAAGGGGATGATTGTCTCCCAAGAGTCGTTTATACAAATCTAATGCTTCTAGATATAAGTTAAACTGATCACACAGAACCTAGAAGATTTCGAGAAAAAGCTAAACCTACCAAACCCGGGGCGTAAACTCCGCATCATTTAAAATTATTACATTTTCCCCTGACTGCACCAACACAAATAAACCCTGACGACAAGCGTAACT
>NZ_SFBV01000112.1:0-3393 GCF_007095585.1 Microcystis sp. M_OC_Ca_00000000_C217Col | reverse complement strand
TGGACTCTGTGTAAGACAGTACATGGTTTTTTAACTGTGGTATGCGACGGTGGTGGAAGCAGAAACTTAAATCGTGAGGTTTAGGAATCGCCGCCCTAAAAGTGCGGCGAGGATGTCAAAGTCTAGTTGTCGGTTTCTAGTGATCGGTATGCCGATCACTTTTTTTTGGGTGAATTTTTTTTTAATTGCTGATATCTTAACTGGCAATCCCTAAAATAGAAGGAACAGCAGTGTAGAGATCAAATAATTATGGCTTTTTTTCGGCAATATATCGCCCCGCTCCTGACTATCTTAGTGTTTTTAGTTGCTCTGGTTGCCACCGGCATCCGGATTTTTTTACCGGCAGATTTAGCGGCACCCGCTCCGATCGAGCCATCCCTGGGCATAATTTTCTTTTATCCTTGGCATGGCTAACCTTCCCGAAGATTATCGGCTGCGACTGGGCAAAATGGGCGATCGCTATCTACTCATTAATTTTCTCACCCGCACCTATGAAGAATTTTTTCCCGAACAAAAAAACCTCTCCCATCTAGCTGATACAGTCAGACAGTTTTTTGGCCTCGATACTCCCCTGTGGATCGTCGAAGGACAACAAACGGCGATCGCTTGTCTCTGGATGGGGAGCGCCGTCGATCAGGTGACAGGCGATCGCTATGGTCATATTTTCCTGATTTACGTCGATCCCCAGCATCGTCGCCAAGGTATCGCCACCGCACTAATCGATCGAGCTAAGGATTGGGCAAAAAGTCGCGGACAAACCCGCATCGGTTTACAAGTCTTCATCAATAACGACAATGCTCTCAATCTCTACCAAAATCTCGGCTTTCAAACTCGCTCTTTGCTGATGTGGAAAAATATTTAGAAACTGTTAGGAGTCAGGAGATAGGAGTCAGTTATCAGTTATCAGTTATCAGTTCACTGTTTACTGATCACTGAAAAGCTCCCCACTTCCCCACTTCCCCACTTCCCCACTTCCCCACTTCCCCACACCCCACACCCCACACCCCACACCCCAGACATACCTATAGAGATGGCACTGTCAGCATTAATTATTCTCGATCGAGCGACAAAGGTTAAAATTTGGGAAACACTGGAATACACTGGCAGTCATCGTGGATAAAAACACGCTATTTTATTAACCTATACTAACCGCGCTTTAGGAGTCAGCAGTTTTCATGGATTCCGTGACAACCCTCCAATGTCAAAACCTAACCTGTCTATCCCCGAACGCTCTCACTAATAGATTCTGTGAAAAATGCGGTACTCCTTTAGTTAAGCGCTATTTATGGATGATGGGTGATTGGGTGAGAACCTATTATCATGTTGGCGAGCTAATTGATAATCGTTATTTGGTCAAACAACCACAAATTGTTCTTGATACTAAACCCGCTCAAGCACCCCAAGCACCGGAAGAACCTCCTAGCTGGCTCTCCCTCTACCTAAAATTGTTACCCTTCCATCTCCACATTCCCCAAGTCTATGGCTATATTCCCAGTCCCGATGAACGCTTGAATATGGACATCTGGCTGTTGGAATACGGCACTATTCCCCTCGATCAAACGGGAGAATTAATATATCCGGAACTATTGCCCACTCTAGCCGAGGTTTGGTCGCAAGCTTCCGATTTAAGACAAATTCACTGGTTATGGCAAATGGCCAAACTCTGGCATCCCCTTCAGAGAAAGGCTGTAGTCTCTAGTCTGCTCAACCCTTCGCTGACGAGAGTGAATAATCAGCTGCTGCAATTGCTAGAATTAAGCAAAGATGAGGCCACCGCTCCCAATTTAAAAGATTTAGGAGCTTTCTGGACCGGTCTGATCCCGACGGCAGCCGCTAATATTCAAGATTTTCTCGTATCCCTGACCCAAGAGCTAGAATCCGGTGATCTCGATCGCCCGGAATCCCTGATCGCTATCCTCGATTATGCACTACAGCACTACGGTGGAGGTCAAGAACGCAGCTATGAGATTTTTACCTGCACTGATACCGGTCTGATGCGGGAACACAACGAGGATGCCTGTTATCCCCCGACTAATCAGGCCATAACCCTCGCTCATGGTCAAAATCCCCTGGCGATTGTCTGTGATGGCATCGGCGGTCAGGAAGGGGGCGAAATCGCTGCTCAATTAGCGATCGAAACCCTGTCTAGGGAAATTAATCCCAGTCCCACCACTAATATTGAAGTCTATCCCGATAGTTACAGTCTTGTCCTCGAACAGGCGATTCGTGTCACCAATGATCTGATCAGTCAACGCAATGATCAGGAGTCAAGACAAGATCGTCAGCGCATGGGTACGACTCTAGTTATGGCTTTTGCCCAGGCCCAGGAAATGTACGCGGCCCATGTGGGGGATTCCCGCATCTATTGGATTACTGCCCACAGTTGTCATCAAGTGACGGTGGATGACGATCTCGCTTCCAGGGAAGTGAAATTAGGCTATCTCCTCTATCGTGATGCCATACAGTATCCCAACGCGGGGGCCTTGGTGCAAGCTTTGGGCATGAGTAGCGCCAATAATCTCCATCCCACCGTTCAGAGGTTGATTATTGATCAAGATTGTGTTTTTCTCCTCTGTTCCGATGGTTTAAGTGATTACGATCGGGTAGAACAATACTGGGACAGTGAAATTGTGCCTCTTTTGCGAGGAGAGAAAAATGTAACCGCCGTGGGGGAAAGTTTATTACAACTAGCTAACCAGAAAAACGGTCACGATAACTCCACCATCGCCCTAGTTTATTGTCGGGTAGTTCCTGCGGCTGAACCTGTCACGCCTTTAGTTTATGCTGAGGCCAAAGAACGGATTATTCCCGATCTTAATGACCAAGATTTTGATCACAGCGGGGACACCTACCCCGGAGAAGAAGTGGTGACAGCAATACCCACTCCCCCCCCTGCATCTTCTTCGGTTTCTAGTCGTACTTCTCCCCCCGCGCTCACTAGGGTTTCACCCCTAGTCGTAGTAGTGATCGCTGTCGGTGTTCTCGGTTTGCTGGCTGCGATCGCTTGGCAATTCTTGAGTCATAATCCCCCTTCCAATCCACCGATTTCTCCCGCACCCGTCACCGGTCCGAGTCCCACGACCGGGACGACACCTCCCGCACCCGTCACCGATACCAATCCAGGGACGACACCTCCCGCACCCGTCACCGATACCAATCCAGGGACGACACCTTCCCCACCTGTCACCGGTCCGAGTCCCACGATCGGGACGACACCTTCCGCACCCGTCACCGGTCCGAGTCCCCCCAATGCTTCCCCTAACTAGGGTTTGCAGCAAAAAGTTTTTCGTGGGGACAGGGTGTGGGGTGTGGTGCGATTCGTTGGCTAGAAACTAGACAGTAAGACGTTTAGAGGATTAGCCGCTTGGTAAATGTAGTACCTTGATAACTTTA
>NZ_SFBV01000111.1:0-14056 GCF_007095585.1 Microcystis sp. M_OC_Ca_00000000_C217Col | reverse complement strand
GCTTGTTTGCCAAATTCAGGAACAACCAGGTTGACTTCCTTCGAGTTGTAACCAAATGCTTCTACCTGAGACTTGATCAAATCAAGAGCATCATAATAAGCAAGGCTTTGTCCTTTATAAAAAGAAGAGTCCTCTCCTTTTAGATCAGCTTCGTTAATTTTTGCTAGGGATTCATTATACTTTTCTTTGAGAAGAAGTGCATGATCTTTGATAAAGTTAACAGATTCTGTATTCATAAATTTGCTTATTTATCGATTCAATTCCTTTTCGGATTTGAGAGTCCGGCTTTTTGGCATATTCGTTATAGAATCCAGAGTGCTTACCCCCTTGTTTGGCAATATTATATGGGTCATTCACATTAGTCACATCATCCACTTTATCAACAGCCTTAGTCGCTACCAACTGTTGATTCTTCATTATTATACCTCTCCAGAAAAGTTTTTTTAAATAAGCTCTTAGTAAAGGCTTCATCTCTTATTTTGACAATTATTATTATTGGAGAGGTCTATTTAGCAGTATCAGTCCACTACTTATCTCGTTGGTAAGGGAGCCGTTATCAGCACTTGAGGCTTTAAAATCTCCCATACAGAATTTTTTATATCTAGGGAAGAGCTAATTTCTTGAATTAAGCTATATGCTGTCGCAGAAAGAGGTAGTTCATCTTCGTATAATATGTCACACAAAGTCTCAACTGCCAATCTCCATTCACCTGCATCAATATATGAGCGAATAAACTCTATCTGAGTTTCTAGCATCACTTCCTTCGTAAGAAGAATAACTTCATTAAGCTTGCTTTTAATAAGTTTGTCAGATGTTTTGACACGACGATTTTGCATAATTGAGTTTTCGGGAAGTTTTAGGGGAATTATTGGGTTTCCTTGCGTCAACTCAACCTACTAACTTGATACTTTGGGTTTGACAGTTGGCTGATGTATTGTTCGACCAGTTTTGGCGATAGTGGATCGTTTAAGGTCGGGTTAGCGAGGTAAAAAATGATGTCATTAATGAGATCTTCGTTATCTGTTTCATAGGTGATATCTTCTCTGCATTCGATGGCATTGGCCCAGTTTTCTAGGTCGGTCGCAGATAGAGCGTTATTGAGATATCGATCGAGAATATGGAGCAGATGCTCTTTTTTTAGGGTGATGATTGATTCACTACTGTCCCAGGGGAAGGTTTTTAGGATAGAGAGGATGGTTGATAGTGGTTGGTCAAAGTTGACTAGGGCGTTGAGGTATTCTTGTCTAGTTTTCATGGGTATTTTTGTTTGATGTGAACAATGGAACCGTTGGGGGCGTAGGTTGTTTTGGTGTACAAGCGAGTGATTCCGTCCGCATCAATTTGTTTTTCGTAGGTTGCATAGGAACCGGAAATATTTTTGGCGGGAACGTCTGCTTGAAATGCTTTGCCACCGTTGGGAAGATTATAGGTCCGAATTGGGGTGGCATCACGGGGAAGGCGTTTTTGAAAGCGGTTAAGGTTGTCTAGAACAGCCTTAGTAGCTTCACTCTCAGCCTTAGCCACATCACTCACTTCATCAACAGCTTTAGCGGTTTCACCCTCAGCTTTAGCCACATTACTCTCAGCCTTAGCCACATCACCCACTTCATTAACAGCTTTAGCCCTTTCCTCCATTTTACCAGCAGCCTTAGCACTATCACCAATTTCTTCACCCACTTTAGCGGCATCACTAACTTTGTTAACAGCCTTAGCAGTATCGCTAATCTCATCAACAGCCTTAGCAGCAGTTCTAGCTCCCTTGCCACCCGGTACAAGATTCAATGCTCTTTGCCACCAAGCCAACTTATCACCAGTTAAGATATCTCTACCTGTAATTGCCTCAAGTAAGCCTTTCCAATAGCCAATAGGGGAAAAATCAAGCAATAAACTCAACAAAAGAGCAATTAAAGCAGCCGCGAGAGCCGCTAACTTGGATTGCTGATAACAATCTTGAAGTCCACTACAGTTATGAGCCATTGCTGGCTCTGAATAAAAGAGCAGAACTAAAGAAAAAACTAATAGGACAAGAGTGCTTTTTTTCATTAGGGATTCCTCTATTCTAATGCTTTTTGTTTTGGGTTAGGCATCAGTAGAGCAAAAATCATAATTCCGACCATTGTAGAAATCACGATTGATATAAAAGAATCACCTCTCCACATTAGTTCGATAATCATTGAAGCCAAAAAATAACTCAACCATGTCGCAGCAATTAGACGCAGTAAAATAGGAAAACGATTAACTATATTTGCCCATCCGATTAACTTTTTAGGTGTACTATCTCGAAGTAACATTACTCCGGTAATAGATAATCCTAGAATGATTGCCTCAAACCAGTTAGATAACATTCCTGAAAGCATTGCAGTAGAACAAATAGCTTTGATAAATACTCCAATTACAGGGGGTAGAGAATTATTAGGCATCTTCCTACTGAGGAGAACCTCTCGAAGTTTTTCCCCTCGCTCCTTTACTTGGGAATCTGATGAACTTTTGAACTCCAAGAAAATTCTCACAGCACCTAATATTCCTGCCAATAAAGCTAACATTTGCCCATTATATTGAAGAGGTTGAATTGCCGCTACCGGAGGTGTGATACCTTGCCATGTATATACCGGACGAATCAATATCGGTACTGCCTGTGTCCAGACAAATACGAGGGTACTTTGTATTAATGCTTGGAGTAATCCCTCTGTGACTAAGCCAATTGTTCCTAAAGTCTTGAGACGAGGAACTGTTTGCAAACGTAACCCTTGACTTGTTAGGGGTATTGATATTAAGAGAATCGATAAAAGAGCATAAGAGAGTAGCAAAGGAATCTGAACGACAAAAAAAGTCTGAAATATATTGCCTATTTTTGGGTGTTGAAACAGAAAAAAATCACCGAAGGCATAACCGACAAGAAGATGGCTTCCAAGTCCAGTTCCAAAACTGCTGATTGCCATCAAAAGTGCCATCACAGCAATCGAAAAGGTAAAAGTTTCCCCAGGAGCAAAATGAAACCAACCTATTAGTAAACCTAACACAAGTGAGATAACAGGGGCATAAGCGGCAACTTTTGACCAGTGTGTCAGGTAGATTCCATCAGCTAGAATAACAGACAGAAATCCAGAAACTCTACTAGCTGCTAGAGGTAAATCACGCCACCAAAAATTAATTAACTTAGTTTCCATAACTTCCCCCAATATTAATTTTTAAGAACCTATTGCAGAATAAACCTAAAACAGATCCATATACCAAATGTCCAGAAATTGAAACAATAGTAAATTCTTGCATCACCGCTTGTAAGTGAAGCCAAGATGGATAAATACTGAACATAGCAATTTCAAGGCACATTGCCCAGGCAATGCCCCACTTCCAGTTTCGATTACCAAATAAAAAACAGTAGGCTACTGCAAATAAGATTCCATTGAGTAGATGATATAAAATTCCCCAAATTAAGACAGCAGATTCGGGAGAATTAGCACCTATAATTAGCTGTCCAAAGACTGGAATTGCTTTAAAGGGATTGAGGGGAATATTAAATAATTTGACAATTAATAGTCTTGATAGGTCATAAGCACCTGTAGCAATAACACCGGCGGACATACCAGTTATAGCTTTAGCTCGAATGATCTTACGTTCAGTATGCGAGGAACGTAGCCATTTTGAAACAGCCAAAAACCCGGAAAAAGCTCCTAAGTAAATAAGTATCGTTGCCAGAGATGCGTCAGTTATAACTGAAACCACTAAAGCTGCACCACTAGCCATTGAAGCGGATCCAAGAACAAATTGTGGTTTTAAGTGTATTTGCTGGTTCATTGATGCAACTTTGGTAAATGTTCAGTCCAGTGGGGTGAATTAGCAAAGTATAATCCACTAACCAGCATTATAAGACAATAGCCATCGATGATTCAATAGGTTGTGCTGGCAATTAGTTCGGTAATAGAAGATCGGCGATCACACTAATTCGTCAGACAAGAGGTTAAGGTCAGAGGTTATAAAGAACGATCACCATATAAAGCCTCCAAAAATTCTGCTTCAGAAATTGGTCTTGCATTGAACTCTAATTGAGGTGAATATCCATACTTTTTATATTCAAATTCCATGAAAGATTGGGAGACATTCCACTCATTATGGCAAATAGCCCAATATAAACGATAATCGCTAACATAGCTAGGGAAGTTGCCAGGAGAAAGATTGAGAATCATTATAAGAGAATTTTGCGATTCTTTTAAGTTATCGTAATCATTAAGAGAATAAGCTATCCAAGGATTATTCTTGGAACATTGAACCCATCTCCTCCACTTTCTCTTTACATTATCTTTACTTCCTGATTCGTATATAACTTCATATAATGGTCTTGGAGAGCCATCTAGGAGATCTTTAATATCTTCTTTAAAAAGTCTAATATTAGTAACTAAAACTCCTTCGCTTAATAACCTAGGAATTCCAAACTCAGCTTGGGCAATTTGTTTGTCTAATGAGCGTACATTTTCTGGCGAAGGATTGAATAGGCAGCTATTACCGTTGTTCGGCTTCCAAATTTTGTGATACTCTCGCCATCCCAACTTTTTATAAGTGTCCACATCCCATGTTCTGTGCAATCCACTTATCTTACCTTTACCTATAGACGTAAAGAAATAGGAATCCGTCGCATTGGAACCATAGGCATCGGGTGTTCCGGCTGCTGGTCCATGGGTGATTAATCTACCATTCTCATCGTAAGTACATTGCTGACCTGGCCTTAATGGGTATAAATCGTTCCTTCCTTCCGGTCGATATTCCTCAGGGGCAACAGAGCGATAAAAACCTTTAGCTCCCGGATGATTACCCACAACCTCTTCATGTGCAAGCTCGCCCAGTCCTGCTGGTGTCAATGGATAGGATTTTGCGTTAATAATCCTTTGTAGAATAATCTCGTCTTCAGTACAAGGACAAGCAAAGAGTTTATCTTGCCAACCCGGATAATCTTCTTGTAGTCTGCGTACTACTTCTTCGGGTTGCAAATCTATAGGTTCTTTTTTGGCGATTTGATTGGATATAATGATACTCACAGTTGTGATCACTGGTACTCCGACCAACAAAGATAGAATTAGCTTCGAAGCATGGCTAACTAAAAATCCTTTAAGATAACTGAACATTGCCAAAATCCTCAATTTTCATAGGTTCGTTACTGCAAGCTAACGGCTGAATTGATCGGCAGCAAATCGTCTCTAATGGTCAATTCTAACCCAAAATATCACATCTGTCCGCTCCAATGATGTGTTACCTATTATCACTCCGTCAGGCGATCGCATAAATCCTTGATCAGCATGGTGTGTTGTTTCCAGTACACAGCTTTTATTTATTCTCCCCCGCAACACACACGAACTGGTCTCCCCACCACTTCCCACCCCAATCCCCAACTAACGGCCAACTACTCAAAATCGTTATGACTATGATATAGTTGTTAAGGAATGTAAAAATAGTTGCATTTTCCCAGAAACTAGATTAAGGAGATTAAGAGTATGACCGCCGAAGGTTGCTTAAGAGTCGGACAAGCGGCGCCGGATTTCACCGCGACCGCCGTTTTCGATCAAGAGTTCAAAACCATCAAATTATCGGATTATCGGGGTAAATACGTCGTTTTATTCTTCTATCCCCTCGATTTTACCTTTGTTTGCCCCACGGAAATTACCGCTTTCAGCGATCGAGTTAGCGAATTTAGCAGTATCAACACCGAGATTTTAGGGGTGTCCGTCGATAGCGAATTTGCTCACCTCGCATGGATTCAAACCGAGAGAAAATCGGGCGGTGTCGGTGATGTGGCCTATCCGTTGGTGTCGGATCTAAAAAAAGAAATCAGCACCGCTTACAATGTTCTTGACCCAGATGCGGGGGTATCCCTGCGCGGTCTCTTTATCATCGATAAAGAAGGTGTTATCCAACACGCTACTATTAATAATCTTTCCTTCGGTCGCAGTGTCGATGAAACCCTCCGCACTCTGAAAGCGATTCAATACGTCCAATCCCACCCGGATGAAGTTTGTCCCGCCGGTTGGCAAGAAGGCGATGCTACCATGGTTCCAGACCCTGTGAAGTCGAAAGTTTACTTTGCGGCAGTTTAGTTAAAGTTCGTCAGAAGTCCCTCAGCTATAGATGGGGAGAGACTTTTAAAGGGGTGAATTATTTCACCCCTTATTTTAATCGGAAAATTTTCGGGAAAATTTGCCCTATTAGCCATGATCTCATCTAGAATACTGGCCAGCAAGTCTAGAAAGAGTCACGGCGATCTATGACTACCAGTAATTATGGTTCCGAGTTGACAGTTTTGGGATTACCCGCGGCCAAAGGTAGATGGTTATTAATACCTCTAGGAATGGGCGTTTTACTCTGTTTAGGGACGGTGTACTCTTGGAGTATCTTTAGAAAACCCCTAGAAACAGAATTAAATCTCAGCGCCACGGAAAGCTTACTACCCTACACTGTGGCCCTAGTGTTTTATGCCGCTTCTATGCCAATCGCTGGTTTTTTTATCCCCCGGGTAGGTACTCGCAGGATGACGGCTATCGGCGGAATTATCGTCGGTTTAGGCTATATTCTCGCTAGTTTTGCCGCTCAGATCCAGACAATTATTCTTACCTACGGAGTCATTGCTGGCACAGGAGTCGGCATC
The DNA here is from genome assembly GCF_007095585.1 of Microcystis sp. M_OC_Ca_00000000_C217Col. NCBI lineage: Bacteria > Bacillati > Cyanobacteriota > Cyanophyceae > Chroococcales > Microcystaceae > Microcystis > Microcystis sp. M_OC_Ca_00000000_C217Col. The sequence continues at coordinate 7,425 of NZ_SFBV01000111.1, read as the reverse complement.
GCTTACGGTGTTCCCATGGCAGTGGTGGCACGCTGGTTTCCCGACAAAAAAGGTTTAGCGGTGGGTTTAACTATCATCGGATTTGGCCTTTCTCCCCTGATTACCGCACCTTTAGCCAATCGATTGATCAATGAATATAGCGTTAGACCAAGTTTAAGATTTTTGGGGATTATCTTTACAATAATTATTGTGATGATTGCCCTCGCCATGAAGTTACCCCCCCAGGACTGGCAACCTCCCGCCAATTTAGCTAATCGAAAATCCGACTTTCAGGCCAATTATCCAGTGAATATGCTGAAAAGTCGCTCATTTTATGGTTTATGGCTTTGCTATGCCATTGGTGCTTTAATTGGCTTGAGTGCCATCGGTATTTCTAGTCCTGTCGCTGAGGAAATTATCCAGATTGAGCCGGGGTTAGCCGCTAGTAGTGTTGCTCTATTTGCCTTGTTTAATGGTATTAGTCGTCCTTTGTTCGGTTGGTTGAGCGATCGCTGGAAACCCCATTATTTAGCGATCGGGGCCTATACACTCATTTTGATCGGTTGCCTGTTGATGGTCAAGGCCGAAAAAGGGGCGGTTACTAGCTATCTAGTGGCTTTTTGTCTATTTTGGTTCTGTTTAGGGGGATGGTTAGCCTTAGCTCCCGCTACCACTCTCCACTTCTTTAATCCTGACCACTACGCCCAAAATTACGGTATTGTTTTTACTGCCTACGGTGTTGGTGCTTTGATCGGAACTTTAGTAACCGGTAGAATTCGCGATTGGTTCGGTACTTACACTTATGCTTTTTATGCTATGGCTGTATTGGCAATACTGGGTATTTTTCTCGCTAGTGCCTTACTGAAAAGAGAGCGATCGCATTTATCAAATCCTAGCTAAGGGAGTTAATCTTACCCTAGAGTAGATACTGCTGCTATTTTACACCAATTAAAAGTAAAAGTAGGCTACAGATAACTAGGATAGGGGGCGGGGAAATGGGAGACTTGACCAGTTATCAGTAAACAATAATCAGTGATACGGTTCTTCTCGACTTTTTGTGATATTTTTTACTTATGTATGTAATAATTTTTGCTTATAAAATATTGAAATGTTTACTGGAAAAGACTTTTAGGACTATTTTGCTGAAGAAACTATCAGTATAGACCCCGTTTCCACACAGAAACCAGAAGAGCCGTGATAGGATAATTAGTGGTCTGTCAAGATTGAATTGAGGGATAAATCTCCTTCTGCTTGTCTTAATCGACCATTTTAAAACTGAAAGATTATTAGATTCCCACTCGCTATTGGAAGGGGATAGATTTAGGTCAAGGTCATCGTTTGCTTGGCAGAAAAAGTCAACACCAATTGATGAGGATAGACAATTTCTACGCCGATTGTTTCGAGGAATGCTCCCTTTTCTGTCTGAGTTGCACAGACAAAATTTCCCTGCTCATCATATTTGACCCAATCTCCAAATAATTCTACTAGATAAGCTTCCCCATTTTTGAGAATTTCTACAATTGTCCCAACTGTGCCGATAGGAGCTATTCCACCATCAATTAAAGGTAGCTCTTCCCTTAGTATAACACCATCAAACAATTGAAACTTACTCATTTTCAATCTCCTAAACTATCGGGTACTGCTGTGACAAATCTGGCCACATCTTCTCCTCTCAAAACAATAGACCTCGACCTAATCTAATAAAATCACAATAATAGGATATTATAAAACAAAAACCAACTTAAACACTAATATGATTAAACGAATTAAAGCATTGAATGAGCTAGAATTTGACTCGGCAAAATCGGGGGAGCCAGTCTACGGAAAATATAAAAAACTATTCGTTTATATAGAGTTAGGTAAAGAAGAGGAGTATCGAGGAAACCCTCAAGATAACCAGAAAACCCAATACCGACTTTTTCGTCGGTGTAAGGTGGAATACTCGAAAACGGAAGAAGAATCAGAACAAGGTATCTACCAATATGACGAAACAAATATCGATGTCATTTTGTACTGGTAGAGGTAACATTGGACAGCATAGGTCTTTTAATCGCCCTTTTTCGGGGTGATTGTCGATCTTGAATCAAATCTCGGTTTTCCTCGAGGAAAGAAATTAACTGATCATCAGGGATTTCTCGGAACTCGCCAGTTTTCAATAAAACAGTAGCCATGGTAAATCGAACTCCTGAATATTCGTCTCGATCGCTATGAAAGCAGATCCTGTCTTGATCATATATCTATTTTTGCTTTATTCCAATAGAGCGATCGCTAAAGAATGATAAAGTAGTTGCTAAAATATCTAATAGAGATCTGTGTCACCCGAATATTCGTCTCGATCGCTATCATAGCAGCCCTCTGCTAACAGGGAGTTCCCTAGAGTCAAAGAAATCACCACTTAGAGGTATATTCATTGCCTTTATTGTTGGGATTTTTTCGGCCACTGCTGACGGCGATAACTGCTATACTGCCCATGAATATTGACCAGATAGGGAACTAGATAGGGTCTGCTGAAAAAGTTTTTCCTAGGGGCAGGGTGTAGGGTGTAGGGTGTGGGGTGTGGGGTTTTACCGATTTTGAGGGGGTCAATTACCTAATTTTCAGGGAAAAAGTACCTGAATTTCCCCCTGATCACTCCCATATCTGGTACTTTTGGATTTCAAAAAAGGCTAAAAGTCTTATCCAGCAAGGTTTTTAGATTTATTCAGCAGACCCTAGATAAGTCAGTTATAAGGCTGTGCATTGTAGCATAACCGTGGTTAATTGTCAATAAAATTGTCCCCACTACTACAGCCACTCTTATCCCGGTGGGGGCAAATTGGGAGGACAATAAAGCCCGAAAATAGCCGATAACTCCTTTCATTGCCTATAAATCGCACTCTATCAGGCGAGTAAAACAAAAAGTCACCATTTTTAACCCGTAGGGAGACTTCCACCAGAGAGCGGGAAAACAGCCTTCTGGAGCTGCGAGACTAAAATCCCAGTGATCATAATCATCGATACGCCACTCATCTTTGTTGCGCCATCCCACCAATTCCCCAAATTTTTTAATCGTTTCCGCGTCTTGGGTACGCAGGGTGTTAATACTACCCCCGACGGCAAAATATAACTTCACCTGATTGCTAAAACCGAAATGATCGCCGCTATAATTTTTCCAAAGGCGATCGAGTACCCGAATCACATTAACGGGAAACCTCATCATATCCTCTGGGGTTAAAGTATCGCGGGTTCTGCCGGCAGCTTCGAGGATAACTCGGAGAGTTTCTGCGTCTGCTTCCCTAAAGTTCCCCTCAGCTAGGAATTGCTGTAATTTACCATAGCGCTCGATGTCTGGTACTAACATCTGCCGCGCTTCGATGAGGGCAACCCGTTCGGTTAAAGATTGCAATTGAGCTAAAATATCCTGAAGTTGGGCGTTAATATCTGACATAAATGTAAAGGGGGTTTGTTGACTGCAAAAATTACCGATTTATCGGCAGAATAATTATTGATTTACCGCTTCTAATCGCGACTTAACAAAGCGATTCATCCATGCTTCTAGATAGATGCGATTGGCTTTTTGTTCTTTTAAATCTGTGGTAGTTAAAGGATAAGGTGCTAATCCTTGAATGGCTGCCGTTGTTACACAAAACATCGACTTTTGAAAAGTTTCGCAGATCTGGACTAATAAATCTTCCTCTTGACGAAAACTCTTTTTATAAATGTCGTGCAGATAATCTGGTAAAAAGTGACGCATATCCTGCATTAATAGTGTGGGAGGAATCCCTGCACCTCCGATGGGTAAAGGATCCGCATACAAAGCACCATAGGCAAACATTCCTTGATCGTAGGGAATTTGATAGGCTTGGGCATTATAGGAAATTGTACCGGGGAAAGGTGTTCCGCGAAAGAAAACCGCCTCAACGTAGGGGATTGCCGTATCCGCAAGAAAGGTTAATCCTGCCGATTTGGGGATCAGATCATAGGTTTGTCCTTTGATTTTTACCTGATAGACAATTGCTTGACTAGCATTATCAACTAAATTTTTCTTAATGTGTGCCACCACTTCGGGAATATTGGTAATTTTTCCAGCATCGTAGAGATCGGATAAACTTAAAAAAGTATCGGCCATAATTCGCCAAAATTGACCTAAACCGCTATAGTAGGCCATCATCCGCATTTGTTCTGGCAAAAATTCAGGAAAGGCTTTATTTAAAATTAAAACTAGGGGATTATTCCTAAATTTGGCTTGAATAACCTTGGCTGTCACTTCCCGAAAAGCGGCACTATCTACATAACTATCTAAACCACCCCCACCATGCCAAAACATGGCTTTCATACAGTATTCAGCATACTCAAAATTAATGCGATCGTGCCACCAGTGTTGTAGTAATTTCTGCCAAGATACTTGACCATTAAAATATTTAAAGAAGGGTAAAAAAACCAAAAACTGATTTTCCGCAATATAAATTAAATTTTTGGAATAAGCATCTAACACCACTCCGTAACTTTTCAGGATACCCACTACCTCGATCAAATTCTGGGGAGTATCTTTTAACAATGCTTCCCCAGCCGTGAGACGATCAATATAGGATGCTAGGGGATGAGAGGAGGACTTGACAGGGATAGTGACCATGCTAGAAGCTTGATAAAATAACTTTCCTTATCTATTTTAACCCATAAAAGCACAACCAATTAGCGGCGGTGGCACGGCGAGTCATGCGGGGATTGAATTCGCCAATTTTATAACCGGTAAAACCCAATTTATCTTTTAATAATTGTTTATTTTCTGGCAAGATCGATCGAGTTAATTTTACTGTTGGAGGACGATTGGCAATAAAATCCGGGGGTTCGGGATATTCACGGCGCCAATCTTCCTCTACTTGACTATTATCCCATTTTCCTTGACTTTCATCGTAACGATAACCTAAAGTTTGCCAAACCAATTTATTAACGGTTTCGTCGTCAATTTCATCGTTAATAATCGCCCAAATTGTCTCTATATTTAATTCTGGTAGTTCCATAGATTAAGTAAATGGGAGATGGGAAGTGGGGTGTGGGGTGTGGGGAAGTGGGGAAGTGGGGAAGTGGGGAAGTGGGGAAGTGGGGAAGTGGGAAAGCTGTCTCATCACCCTATCACCCCAAAACCCTATCACCCTATCACCCTATCACCCCAAAACCCTATTTCCTGACCACTGACTTCTGCCTCCTGCCTACGGTTAAAATAACTGGTGAATAACATCATTGACATCGCGTAAGCGTAGCCTATTTTGCCTCCTTCTAACGCCAAAATTATTTTTATTTTAACTATCGGTGTGGTGTCGGTTTCTGCATCGGCAATTTTTATCCGGTTAGCGATCGAAGCGGTAGGTAATGCTACGATCGCATTTAGTTTATTTTTAGCGACTTCCCGTCTGATCTTGGCTTCTGTCGTTCTAATTCCGAACTGGTTGACCTTATCACGCCAAAAAGTCGCTATTCAAGCCTATTATTACGCAGTGGGGGCAGGATTTTGTTTAGCTCTCCATTTTGCTACTTGGATTACTTCTCTATCCTACACCTCGATCGCCGCTTCTACCACTTTAGTCACCACTAATCCTCTCTGGGTTTCCCTGTTGGGTTGGTGGTGGTTTCGAGAAAAACCGAGTAAATTAACCTTTATCGGCATTTTTGTGGCTTTAACGGGGGGATTATTGATTGTTTTAGCCGATCGAGATGTCAGTAGTTCTTATCCTAACCCTTTATTGGGCAATAGCTTGGCTTTAATTGGAGCAATTCTCGTCAGTGGTTATATTCTCCTCGGACGGGAAGCACAAAGAAAGGGCTTAAATATTAAGAATTATATAACTGTAGCCTACACTACCGCAGGATTAGCTTTATTACCTTCTATTTTTTTATTCGGTCAAGGTTACGAAAGCTATCCCTTATCCGTGTATGTTTATGTGTTAATGATGGCGATTTTTCCGCAATTAATCGGTCATACTAGCTTTAACTGGGCTTTGCGATGGGTAGCACCGACAATAGTAACCATGGTAATTTTATTAGAGCCAATCGCCGCTAGTCTGTTAGGAGTGTTCATTTTTGGTGAAATACCCCCCCAAGAAGTCATTTATGGCGGATTAATTCTATTAATCGGCGTAGGAATTGCTATTTTAGGCGGTTAAGCTGTTGGTGTATCTAATATTACCGGTTAAGTGTGATCTTGATCGCGGATGGTAATCACAGACAAAGACTAGATTAGTGTACAATGCTAACTGCATGAGAGTTTAAGTAGGTAAGTCTTAAAAACTTGCGGATGCCCCCCTTATCAAGGGGGGATTAAGGGGGGATCGAACCCAGAATCTATCTTTAATTTAATTGTAACCAGCTACTTAGACAATCTGACTCAATTGAAAAATAGGGTTTTCGGGGAATTAATTCCCTGCTCCTAAGCAACATTTCTCCAGCATGGGACTTAATCGATTATTCTTGCTTAATCCTAGTTTATCGGCTTGTTTCTCGCTTATCTTGACTTTCCCTATGATACTGCTTACGCTTTTGGTTCGCCCTGCTTGGGTTCCCGTTGCTGATTCAAAAAAAAATTGCCTATGGCAGGACCCAATGTAGTCAGCCAATGGTCTCGCAGGGCGGTTTCAATGCCCTCAAAGCTACGTAGTTGTTCTTCTGGGGTATTATCGACTAGAATTTGAGCAATGGCTTTTAAATGTTGATCTAGTTGTTCTTTTTGGTCTGTATTCATGATTCTACCGTTTAATTGTTTCTCTTTATTTTGCCTTAGCTAACGTTTTTAGTCTCTAAGCATTTATACTTATTGCAAAATTGGGATGCTCCCGAATTCCCTGACTAAACTTAGAAATATCCCATCATCGAAAATTTTGGGTCTGAAACCCCGTCGTTCTACGACGGCTTTACTGTTAAATATTAACACATTTACGAAATATATGCTAAAATGTGAGATATGGAAAAAGCCTACTCGTTCTCGTTCCGATTTTACCCCACACCCGAACAAGAGTCGCTATTGCGGCGCACTTTGGGCTGTGTAAGATTAGTTTACAATAAGGCACTCCATCTCAGAACACAAGCTTGGTACGAAAAGCAAGAAAGAGTAGGCTACGCTCAAACAACAAGGGTTAAGACACCTACAAACAGCTTTTACTAACTTCTTTGCTGGTCGTACTAAGTATCCTAACTTTAAGAAAAAACATCAGGGAGGAAGTGCCGAATTTACCAAATCAGCCTTGAAATTTAAAGACAAAAATGGGACTGTCCAGACTGTGGGACTCACCATGACCGAGATATTAACGCTAGTAAAAATATTTTGGCCGCAGGGCTTGCGGTGTCAGTCCGGGTCGCGACCATAAGACCAGAACAGAGTAAATCTGTTAAGGCAGGTGCGAAAAATCCTTCGGGAAAGAAGCAGAAACCTAAATCGTGAGGTTTGGGAATCACCGTCCGTTTACGGCGGTGAGG
>NZ_SFBV01000110.1:0-5614 GCF_007095585.1 Microcystis sp. M_OC_Ca_00000000_C217Col | reverse complement strand
ACTCCCCATTGATAGCGATGTATTAGAGTGGTTTAAGTCTCAAGGGCGTGGCTATCAAACACAGATCAATCAATTGCTACGAGCGTATATGGAGGCACATCAATAACAGGCAGATTCATATTTTTGTATTTGAAAACAAGGATTGCAGCGGCATAACAAGGGATTTACCATACCTTATTAGACTGAAAACCGCTATAACAAATCACCGCACCCGAAATAATAGTGAAATTTTGTGACAAAGTGCAGTCAGATCTAAGAATCTTTGCTAGAAGTCTAGAAAGCTTCTGTGATCAGTCTCCTTAAAAGAGATTGTTGGCAGTACCCTAGTAGATATCCGAACAAACGGTTAAGGGTTTTAATCATCAAGGTCGGGGATTATGAAAATCTATCAAATTTTATTCCAATCCCGACTTCTAATTCTTCCAGTTTGGTAATAAGTTGAAACTAGCTCAATATAATCTTTAAAATCATCATTTTCAACCACAATACGATTCACTGATTGCCAGTCAATTTCTGCCCTAGATTTTGCTGGTAAAAATATCTCACTTTCAGAAGGGTTTTCCGTATCTAGAATAATGACTCCAATTCCATGAAGTGCAGACAACATACGCAGTGCGATCGCCGATCTTGTAGGGTGCGTTCCCTAATGCAACTTCTACCGCTCCACCGATCGATTTTTGGGGAACGCACCATGCCCATGGATTGAAACTGTGAGTTTAGGTGCGATGCCGCTCTGGTCGGACCAGTTGAGGAATGTTAGCGAAGATTCCCAATGTTTGGTTAAAATAGAGGGGCAAAAGTCGCCACAGGGTCGCTTCAATGACAGTTCGACAACCCCGCTACAGTAAAGAAGAATTTGCTCGACGTGGTAATGAGATTTATCAATCTCAGGTACGTCCCCAAGTCGAGGAGGGTAATCAGGGGAAAATTGTGGCAATTGACATTGAAACAGGGGCTTTTGAAGTAGCGGATGATTTGGTAAGCGCAGCGAAGCAACTTTCTGCACGAGTGCCTGATACTCAGACATGGTTTGTTCGCATTGGGCATTCAGCCGTCGATCACTTTGGTGCACGGAGCCTGAGAACAAAGCCATGATGCAAGGTCGTGTAAATCAAGGCTGTGAGGCGACGTTAGCGATCGCAGTCAGAAACAATGAAACAACGCAGATAGTAGATGCTGTAATTGATACAGGATTTTCGGGTTTTCTCACCTTGCCGTCTGACATAATTGCTAGGTTAGGGTTTATTTGGGAGGGTCGAGATCTTGCGACGTTAGGCGATGGGACTTTCTGCACGTTTGAAGTTTACATCGGGCTTGTGATCTGGGACGGGCAATATCGTGAGATTTACATCAACGAATCAGAGACGGTTCCGTTGATTGGGATGCAGCTATTACGAGGATACGATTTGCGAATTCAGGCAATTGAGGGTGGTTTAGTTACGATCGAAGCGTTGAAGTAGAGTGCGATGCTGAAGGCACTGGGTAACAGTACGCCATCGCTGTAGCAACGTGAAAGCTAGAATATATTAAGCCCTATACGTTAGATGTTGTCTATGATACGGTGATTTGGTTCTGGGTTGGTTCCCATGCAGAGTACGATATGCTGCTGGAGCAATTGTAGTGCGATGCCGAAGGCACTGCGTAGTGCGATCTTGTAGGGTGCGTCCCCTAATCTGGCTCCCACTGCTCCACCGATCGATTTTTGGGAACGCACCATGCCCACTCAAAATCGGTAAAACCCTACACCCTACACCCCACACCCTGCCCCCACGAAAAACTTTTTGCCGCAAACCCTAATCAATTAACGCTCATTCTTAATTCTCCTGGCTACTGGCTCCTTACTCCTCACCTAAAGGAAGATTTTTGATTTTTGCAAGAGGTCTCTTGTTTGAGTATGGGACTGACTTCTTTGCTTCAGGATCAAATCCCGTCAGTACCGCTCGCTCAATCCTTGACGGGGTGAGCTTTTCCAACTCTTTGACCCCATCTTGCTCCCAAAAATGAGCGAAGGATGAGTCCCATTAGAGGAAACTTTGCCCTTACCAGTGCGTCTTTAGCCTCTAAGCAAACAAGTGTCACGCTTGCGATAGAATAGATCGGACTTAGCCTAAATGGGGTCAGGGAAAGAATGTGCGGAATTGTTGGCTATATCGGAACCCAAACAGCGATCGATATTCTCCTAGCTGGTTTGGAACGTTTAGAATATCGGGGTTATGATTCGGCAGGAATTGCCACAATTCTCGAAGGTGAATTACATCGAGTCCGCGCCCAGGGAAAACTCTACAATCTGCGGGAAAAATTAGAACAGGAAGTTAATCCCTCCCAAATTGGCATCGGTCACACCCGTTGGGCAACCCACGGCAAACCCATAGAAAGTAATGCCCATCCCCACACCGATAATAGTCAACGGGTGGCAGTGGTACAGAATGGCATTGTCGAAAATTTTCAGGTATTAAGAACAGAATTAAAGGAGAAAGGCTGTATATTTGACTCGGAAACCGACACAGAAGTTATTCCCCATCTAATCGCCAGTTATCTACCCAAACCTACCGATGAAGACTACTTGGGGGTGAGTCCTTTCCTCAAGGCAGTTTTAAGGGCAATTGAACGTTTAGAGGGGGCCTTTGCCCTAGGGGTGATTAGTCCCGATTATCCCGATGAATTGATTGTCGTGCGGCAACACGCCCCTTTAATCATCGGTTTTGGTCAAGGGGAGTTTTTCTGTGCCTCCGATGTTAGTGCTTTGGTTCCCCATACCCGGGCGGTGCTGTCCCTGGATAATGGCGAAATCGCTCGGTTAACACCCTTGGGAGTAGAAATTTATAATTTTGAGGGCAAAAGAGTCCGTAAAAGCCCCAGAGTCCTCGATTGGAGTCCGACGACCGTAGAAAAACAGGGTTATCGTCACTTCATGCTCAAGGAAATCTACGAACAACCCGGAGTGGTGCGCGACTGTTTAGGAACCTATCTGCATCCCCATTGGACAGCACAAAATGAGGATAATGTCAACCCGATAAATATTAATTTTTCTGAAGAAATTTACGATAATTTAGAACATATTCAGATTTTAGCCTGTGGAACCAGTTGGCACGCTAGTTTAGTCGGTAAATACTTGATTGAGCAGTTGGCAGGTATTCCCACAAGGGTACAGTACGCCTCGGAATTTCGCTATGCACCCACGCCCCTGATGCCCAATACTTTAACTATCGGGGTGACGCAATCGGGGGAAACAGCCGACACTTTAGCGGCTTTGGAAACGGAAAAACAGCGCCGTTTAGGATTAGAAAAAAAATATCAAGCCCGGATTATCGGTATTACTAATCGCCCCGAAAGTACCCTAGCACAAATGGTCGATCAGATTATTAATACCCAAGCAGGAATCGAGATCGGGGTGGCGGCAACTAAGAGTTTTACGGCACAATTATTGGGTTTTTATCTCTTAGCTTTGGATTTATCCTATCGTCGTCAAACTTTGTCTTTAGAGAGAATCGAGCAAATTATTAATAAAATGCGATCGCTGCCAAGATCGATCGAAACTGTCTTAGAAACACAGGAAAAAGCGATCGAAGAATTGGCCCATGAATTTAATGACACCCAGGACTTTATTTTCTTAGGACGGGGGATTAATTTCCCCATTGCCCTAGAAGGAGCCTTAAAACTCAAAGAAATCAGTTATATTCATGCGGAAGGCTATCCAGCCGGAGAAATGAAACACGGACCAATCGCGCTTTTAGATGCAAAAGTTCCCGTAGTAGCGATTGCTATGCCGGGGATAGTTTATGATAAGGTTCTCTCCAATGCACAGGAAGCAAAGGCAAGGGATGCGCGGTTATTGGGAGTAGTTGCCGACAGCGATACGGAAGCACCAAAAGTCTTTAATGATTTGTTGTATGTGCCGGAAATTGAGGAATTATTATCGCCAATTCTAACAGTAATTCCCCTACAATTGCTCTCCTATCATATCGCAGCCCGTCGCGGTCTAGACGTGGATCAGCCGCGCAATTTAGCCAAAAGTGTCACGGTGGAGTAAAGTTCCTTAGGTTGAAAGTGCAGTTCACAAGTATATCTAAATTGGAGCAAGAGGACTCCCGTTACACCGCGAAGCGGTTGATCGCGAGAGTATCATCCCTTCGGTAAAATCGAGGGTCTTCCCCTGACATTTATGGTAGAATCAAGAGGCCGACTGACATCTGAGAAGCGATAGCAACCATGACGGGTGTGGACTTACAGCAATTATTACTAGAAAAGTGGGGTCGTTCCTACGATATCCAGCTGCGACGCATCAAAGATAAGGTTCATGTCCAGGTAATGTGGAAATATCTCGAACAAGCGTCTTTTCCCCTCTCCGAGTCTGAATATCTGGAACATCTCAATGCGATCGCTAATTATCTCCACGAATGGGGTGGTTTTAGTCAATTTCAAGCTTTTATCCGCGAAACCCGCGAGCGTCCCCGTCTCGGTAAAGCGGTTAGTCTGGCCTTAGATTTAGGTGAAAGGGCCTCGGAATGGCTGATCAGTGATCAGTGATCAATTATCAGTAACCAGTGGGATTGTTAAGTGAACATTATACTGCATTTAAATTGCGTATTGGATATACAAATGCTCGAACTCCCCACTTCCCCACTCGCCCATCCCCTTCTCTAGACACAAAAAAATGCGTTAAGCTTAGCCTTAACGCTTGTTTTTTCCATTATTTTTGCTCTGATGACAGTGACTAGCTCTTGCGACGAGCGAAAGCACCAGCACCAACAACGGCCAAGATACCCAGGATAGCAGAGGGCTCGGGAACTGCTAAACTGCTTTTTTCGAGAGATAAAGTATAAATCCATCCCGAACCAACGGACACGACGTTCAGGCTGAAAACTCCAGAATAATCGAGACCGGTAGTCGCATCAAAAAACGCTGTACCCATTACAGTGTAAACAGTAGTACTCATACCACCAGAAGTATTAAACGTACCCGAAGCCACTGTAGGAGTGATATTAACTGTCGTACCACCGCCAACATTTATCTGAGCAAAAGAATTCACGGTACCACCAGGAGTAAACATGGTGGACGCTCCCGAGCCAGTGCCAAAAATCTGAATAGGCTGAATAGCACTAACGTCCGTGTAGCTCAGACCGGCAAAGCCATCCGTAGGCGTCCCAGCCAATCCGGTGGGCGCTCCAGGAGTGAGGGTCGGGTTGAGGGTTCCCCACGAACTGGCCGTTGCACTCCCCGTTACGGCTATCATACTCGCTGCTTGGGCAGCACCAGCAAAGCTGAGAGCGGCAACACTGCCCGCGATAGCAAGAGCGCCAGTGTTTAGTTGTCTAGAGATGTTTGTGAGCATTTTTTTGGCTCTTCGGGAATTGTTATGCAAATAATTAACTTCAAATAAAATTCAATGAGAGTACCTAGTCTCAAAAATAGCTGAAATCTATACAGGAAGACACTTACGGCACAAACAGGTTAATACCAAAAGATAGACAATTGAGTTAAAATTTGATATAATGGCCAAAAACGAGATTATTTTACTTATGATACTTGACAAATTTTTGAACCTACAAGGAACCTGTATTCAAGGCTATCGACACCTAGAAAATATCGGTATAGTTTGACGAATCGAATCGAA
>NZ_SFBV01000011.1:0-8607 GCF_007095585.1 Microcystis sp. M_OC_Ca_00000000_C217Col | reverse complement strand
CCGAAAGTGGCAAGAGTTCCCAGAAAACCGGCGAGGGGAGTGGCGACACCTTCGGGAACACCTTTGAGGGCATAACCATCAAAAATTCGGGCGGAGGGTAATTGATTACCAAGGGCGTTGGGGTCTTCTTTTTGGCTAAATTGTAAGTCTTCCGCCACTCGATCGAGTCCGTCGGGATCGGGACTGGCAAAGGGAGAAAGAAAAACGGCGATAATTAGGTATAATACCAAGCCAATCAGAAAAAATTGCCTATTTCTGCGAATATTCATCGACTTAATTGCTTTATTGACGAGAAGCTTAGGAAGGAGAAACAAAAGTATTAACGGAATGGGGCGGATCGTAGAGAAGATCGGGACGGGTTCGCCAGATATAACCGACAGCGAAAACCGTAATCACCGCTTCCCCGATACCGATGAGGATATGCCAAGATAACATGGCAAAAAGGGCGACTAAAAGCGGTACAGTGCCAGATAAAGCCAATTGCAGGGCGCAAGCTAACGCCGCCACCACCACACTTGTCCAAGCAGCTACGGCAATAGCGATCGCCATACTGCGCCAACTATTAAAACCAAGGGCTTTCCTAATCCCTAGATAGAGATAATAACCGCCAAACGTCCCGATCAAACCCATATTGACGATATTCGCCCCTAAAACCGTTAAACCGCCATCTTGAAAAAATAAAGCTTGAACGATAAAAACCACCGCCATCACCAGAGAACCCGCCCAGGGACCGAGCAGAACCCCCGCCAGAGTCCCCCCTAACAAATGTCCGGAGGTTCCCCCCGGAATGGGAAAATTAATCATCTGGGCGGCAAAAATAAAGGCGGCACAAACTCCCATCAAAGGTACAGCCCGTTCAGCGTAGTGGCCGCGCACTTTTTTGAGAGAAAAGCCAATCAGGACAACGGCAATTATCCAAGTAAATAGACTCACCGGTGGACTCAAAAAGCCGTCGGGAATATGGAGGGCGAGATAAGGGGTAAGGAGATGGTGAAACAAACCCACTCCCAGAAAATTAACAGACATTAAAATTCAGTCTCCTTGGCAATTTGGGTTCAAGATTTGCAGAGAATTGCGTCGCTAGGACGGAAAAGTCCTCTCTTCTAGTAGATAACTAACCGCTTTATTCTACAATGCCCTCTCTGGGGATTTAAACCCTTTAGCTTCTTAAGAATTTCTGTTATTTGGCCAGCCGTCAGGGTTTGGCTATCAGCCAAAATCTCAATTATTCTCAAGCAGTCAAATTATTTAAATTATTATTAAATTTAGAGCTTTTTTTCGGTTTTTATGCTAGTCCTTAATCAGTGAGCAGTGAGCAGTGAGTAGTTAGAAGAGGCTGGTGACTACTAACCACTAACCACTATTGACTAACTAAGGTCATGAGTTTTAAGTAATATTATTCACCGATCACTGATTACTGATTGCTGATTACTGATAACTGAAAGGTCTCCCCACATCTTTTATACCTCTCACTTACTAGGATAAATAAAGATGAATCAGCTTAAAACTGTTGCTTTATTGGGTTTACTAGCCGGTTTACTTGTCGCTATTGGCTACGCGATCGGTGGTCAGGGCGGTGCTTTAATTGGTTTAGTAATCGCCGCCATTACTAATATCGGTTCTTGGTACTATTCTGATCGCATTGCTCTGGCCGCTTACCAAGCCCAACCAGTCAGCCGCCAACAAGCCCCCGAACTCTACCAAATGGTAGAAAACCTCTCTCGTCAAGCCAATATTCCCACGCCGCAACTCTATATCGTCCCCACCCCCGCCGCTAATGCTTTCGCCACCGGCAGAGATCCCGAACACGCCGCCGTCGCCGTTACCGAGGGGATTTTAAACCTGCTGCCCGCCGACGAATTAGAAGCAGTTATCGCCCACGAATTAACTCATGTGCGTAACCGGGATACCTTAACCCAAGCTGTTGCGGCCACCGTTGCCGGGGCGATTTCCTACCTCGCCAGAATGCTGAGTTATGGTTTCCTGTTTGCTGGCAATTCTCGCCATCGTCAAGGGGGCAATCCCATCGGTTTGCTACTTACCATCTTTCTCGCCCCCCTTGCCGCCACTGTGATTCAGATGGCTATCTCTCGTACCAGAGAATTCGAGGCCGATGCTGGTTCCGCTCGCTTGACCGAGAATCCCGAAGCTTTAGCCAGGGCTTTAACCCGTTTAGAATTGATCGGTCGTCAAATGCCCTTAAATGCCAATCCTGCCTTTGAACCCCTGTTAATTAGCAGTCCTTTTTCGGGGCAGTTTCTGGCTAATTTATTCGCTACTCACCCATCCACCGAGGCAAGAATCGAAAATTTGCGTCGCATTCAACAGGAATTATTAACCTGATCCCGTTCTTAATTTTTAGAGGTCATCTAATGATAAGCTATCAGAGAGAACCCCATCTTTTTTGCTTTTTCTAGCTTGGTATGAAACCGTGATCAACTCTGAAGAAAAAAGACCGACTTGGGACGAATACTTTTTAATGATCGCTAAATTAGCCGCCACCAGATCCACCTGTTTAGCTTTTCCCGTCGGTGCGGTAATTGTCAAAGATCGGCAGGTTTTAGCCACGGGTTACAATGGTTCTCCATCGGGAACGGTTCATTGTACTGCCCAGGGTTTTTGTTATCCCGGTTTGGGAACCTGTCGAGAATCCGGAGAAATTCCCTCTCGGGCAATTCATGCCGAAGCTAATGCGATCGCTCAAGCGGCCAAACACGGTATTTCTACCCAAGGAGCTAGTATTTACGTTACTTTAGAACCCTGTATTTCCTGTTTAAAACTAATTATTTCTTCGGGAATTAAAGAAGTTTTTTACGAAGCGGATTTTAATAGTGGGACAAAAGCAATGTTAAGGGATTCTTTTCTAGAAACGGGGATTATTAAATATAAAAAGATTTATTTATCAGCAGAAATGGCTAGTCATGCGGCCTTATTTTTATTAAATCCCATTTTGATCGATCTCAGGTAGTTATTATCAGGATGGTAATTACTAGGAAAAATCTCTATCTATACGGTAGATAAAGTTAGTTGAATTGGCATAAAATAGTGAAAATTTTTTTATGGGCGGGTTTCCAGAAAAGCTTCTATAGGCATGGCCAACCAATCCCCGTCTAATACTAAATCCGGTTATTAAAAACTGATTATCTATTCCTCCCCAACAAGGTTTTTAGACTTTTTTTCCCTCAAAAAGTGCCGACCATTGGAGGGATCGGGGGTAAAATTCCTGGACTTTTTCCCTGAAAATTAGGTAACTGACTACCTCAAAATCGGTAAAACCCCACACCCTGCCCCCACGAAAAACTTTGCAGTCCTACTATCCCTCGGCCATTAAGCGCAATAATTCGTCAGTGGATAGCTTGCCGCTGGCGTCGGTTCCCTCCAATAAACTATCGGCGAGATCGCGTTTATGGTGGTGCAGATCGACAATTTTTTCCTCGATCGTATCCTTGGCCACTAAGCGATAAATCGTCACCGGACGTTTTTGGCCGATGCGGTGAGCGCGATCGGAGGCCTGATCCTCCACTGCGGGATTCCACCAGGGATCAAGATGGATAACATAATCGGCTGCGGTGAGATTTAATCCTGTCCCCCCGGCTTTTAAACTAATTAAAAATACGTCCCCTTCCCCCGCTTGAAACGCTTTCACCTGTTTCTGCCGATCGCTGGCTGGGGTACTACCATCGAGGTATTGATATTTTATCTGTCTTTGATCGAGATAACTGCGGATAATCGCTAAATGATCGACAAATTGACTAAACACCAACGCTTTATGCTGATTATCCAATAAATCATCCAGAATTTCCCCGAAACGGGACAATTTCGAGCCGGCTAAATCCAAATCTGGAGCCACTAACTGCGGGTGACAGCAGGCCCGGCGTAATTTCATAATCTCTGCCAGTACCTGGAGATGTTTCGCTCCGGCGGTACTGTCACTCTCGCTTAATTTCTCCAAAGCACGCCGCCGTAAGGCCTCGTAAAACGCCTTCTCCTCGACGCTTAACTCGATCGGGACTAAAATCTCGGTACGGGGCGGTAATTCCGCCAGAACTTGGTTTTTAGTGCGCCGGAGAAGGAAAGGCCGCACCAGTTTTTTTAACTGTTCGCGAGCGGTTTTATCGCCGTATTTTTCGATCGGGGTGGCGAAACGGCGATCAAAACTTTCCAAGGATCCCAACAATCCGGGGTTGATAAAACGGAAAAGATTCCATAATTCCCCTAAATGATTCTCGATCGGTGTTCCCGTGGTGATTAGTTTAAAATCCCCCCGCAGATTCATCGCTGCTTTCGATCGCTTGGTGGAGAAATTCTTAATCGCTTGGGCCTCATCGAGAACGATTGTTCGCCATTCCACCCCGGCCAACATGGTAGCCACTTCTTCCTGCTGTAATAACCCATAGCTACAGACCAACAGATCAAAAGGTTGCAGTCGATCGAGTAGTGCTTGCCGATCGCCTGTACCCAATTGGATGATATTTAAGGTAGGTGCGAACCTTTCCGCCTCACTGATCCAGTTCAAACATACTGAAGTAGGGGCGATCGCTAAAGTCGGTCCCTCCGAGGCGCGGGTTAGGATCACTGCTAGGGCCTGTAAAGTTTTCCCTAATCCCATATCATCGGCCAAACAGGCCCCGGCCCCCCACTGGGCCAGCCTAGCTAACCAGCGAAAGCCTTCCAGTTGATAGTCGCGCAATTCTGCCTGTAGAGTTGAGGGGACTTCTGGGGTAAAATCCTGACTCTCCTGAAAGCGTTGTAAATTATCGCGCCAACGTTTATCGGCCTTGAGTTGTCCCACTTCCTCGCTGAGTTCCGAGAGAATCGGGGCAGCGAAGGGATGAAACCGCAAACCGTCGCCGGACTTTTCCGAGAAAGCGCGCATTTCCTGTAACCGTTCCCGAAATGCCTCGGTTAGGGCGAGAAATTGACCATCTCCGAGGGGAATAAACCGCCCCGGCGATCCCTCTAGCAATTTCATCAACTCCTGCATACTCAGCACCGATTTCTCCTCTAGGTGCAGTTCCCCACTGACCGCAAACCAATCCCGTTGACTGTGGATATTTAGGTGTAGGTCCTGTAATCGAAGCTGACGCGTCACCCGCCATTTTTCCCCTTCCGGCCATTCCACAAGGACGCTATCGCTTAATTCCCGCAATTCCAGCAGTAGATCTAGACAATCCTCTGGATTTTCTAGCCGCCATTCCCCATTTTCTTCCTCGAAACTGATCAGGATCGGACAAGAATCGATCGCTGTTTGGGCCAGTTTTTTCTCTAGGGCCAGATCCCTAGTGGTTTGCAGCCGTTCCCCCTCGATCTCGGCGATTACTGTTTCTCCCCCTTTTCCAGGCTGGAAGTAGGGACCGGCTGCCCCAAAAGGACGGCTGAGAACCGCCACTTTTAAACCCTCTCCGGCCGGTAAGAGATGAATCCGGGGTTGACTATCGGCTGCCACTGACCGGGCTGCTTTTCCTCCCCCGATATCGGAATGTACTGTCACTATCCCGGACAGGGAATTGATCGCAGCCAGGACTTTTTCCCGGCCCTTGTCGGGGACTTCTAGGCGGTTGCTTTTGCCGATAATGTCGGCGATGCTTCGGTGTTCCGGCTTGACTTCGATTACCTTAACGCGAGTGGGGGTTTCTTTCCAAATCAGCACTTCTTGGCGATCGCTGAGATCGGGCAGTAAAGACAGGATTAATTTACCCGATTTTCCCTTTCTTACTCGCAATTCCGGTTCCCCAGCGACGATTTCTACCCGCGTTCCGGGGGAATCTTCCCAGAACACCAGGGGATGACCGATCAGTTCGATAATGGCCCGGCGCTCAAAGTGATACTCGTTCTGGCCATAGTAACTGGATTCCACGAAGATATGGGCGCAAATTTTCAGGTCTTGCGGGGTTAAATAGTCAATTTCTCCAGTTTTTCGCAGACGTTTAAGGGAGACGGGACGGCCGCGACTCCAATTACCCCGCGCGTCGAGTTTCTGTTCTTTTGGTTGCAGGAAATAATCCTCGGAATGGATAGTGAGAAACCAAGCAAGGCGGACGACGGGGTTAGATTTACCCGGGGTTGGTGTTGGCGCGCACAGATTAGTCAAGGCATTCAGGCACAGTTGCCAAGCTTCTTGGGGTTCGATCGCATCTACCAGGGGGGAAGGGAGATGCCATTTTATAACCACCTCCGCTTCCGGCGCTCGATCGAGTCGGGACAGTAGGGCCCCGGTTTCTAGGGCTAACCAATGGTAGCCGGCCGCCTTGGCATCTTTGTAGAGGGGCAAGAGTAGGCGGGGCAGATGTTTTTTAGCGATGTCGCTGCTCATCCAGTAGAGACAGATACTACAGATAAGAGTCTCTAGACCCTGGCCCATTTGGTAGGGATTGATCGTCGCGTCGATGATTGCGTCTTTGGCCTGCATATCTCCCTGACGGGCAGCGATGATTTTTTCCAGACGGGCATAGATAGGACTGAAAGGATGATCGTTTTGACGCGTCACCCAACTGGTATAGCTGGCGGCCTCGGCGAGACGTTCGGGGGTTCCTTCTTTGAGGAGGGCGAAAATAAAGGAGAAGCCGCTAATCGAAGAAAAATAGATTTTTTGTTTTCCTTTGGCTTTTTTTAGGGCTTTAAGGGCGAGGGTATATTCTTGGATCGCTTTGCTGTTTTCCCCGCCCAGAAAGGCAATCCAACCCCGTATCGCCCCGATTGCTGCTGCTTGGCTTTCCGGGAAGGGGCGATCGAGATACCGACGCACTTTATCGCTTTGTCCTCGGATGATTGCCTGTTCGAGCCACAAATGGGCTTCGGAAACACTGGTCTGGTCTTGACAGAGTTCTTCTAGGAGGGAAAAAGCCCCATCGGCGCGAGTTATTTTTTCAAAAGCCTTGACAAGAATGCTATTTAGTGCTATGGCTTGAAATTTGATCGGTTGCGTCCGTAACCAATCCCCATCGAAGGGGTTATCGTAGATGAGGATAAGAAGGTCTTCTAGGCTGGTTTTTGGGGAAGAATAGCTGGTTTTCTGATAATCGGCGATTTGTTGTTCGACCGAGTCGAAATCCTGACGATAGATGGCCAGACGGATTTCTCGGATTAATTGCTCTTTTCCCTGAAAAACTAGGCTTTCATCCCAACGAGTTCGGGGCTGCGGCAGTTTTGCCTTGATAATCTCGGCAAAACGCTTGAATTCTCCCTTGCTAATGCTATCACGGCTGGCAATCTCGACGAGGAGGGGATGACAGCGCGGCCCGTAGCCTTTGTCCTGGGTGATCACTTCCGCTTCTAGGAGGAGATCTAAATGGGATTTCAGGGTTTGGCCGTTAAATCGCCGGTTGTTCTCGTCGCGGTAATGAGCTTGATTTAAACAGTCTAGAAAAGTGCTGCGGGCGATCGGTTCATAGATTAGGGAAAAAAAACGGACGATCACCTGATCTAGTGTCGATAATTTTTGGTAGCGTTCGATGAGTTGGCGGCGGATTTGCTCTATATCTTGCATATTCGGTTATATTCGCGGATAATCCTAATCTTTTTGCGGGGATATGACTGCAATTTATGGACGGGTTTCCAAAAAAGGTTCGATATCGATCGGGAACCAGTCCCCGTCTAATACCTGTTGGAGAGTGAATATAGACTCTAGGGGAATCGCATTTTTATCGACTATCCGCGCGTTAATCAGGGATTTTCTGGCATCAGAGTAGGCTGTCTCGAAAGTGTCCCGCAGATGATTGGCGAGAGTCGGACTATCTACCTTTCTTTCCAATTGAACCCTAAAATTGGCGATTTCTTCGAGCCAATGACGGGCATTCCGTTCTTTTTCCGATTCCCAATAGGATAGTTTCAGGAGATGGATTAATAATTGAGTTAACAAACTCTCTACAGCCCGTCTGTCGCTTTTTCCCATACACTCCACCTCTTCGATCAGGTTTTCCCAGTCCACCCGGTCAAACTCTTTTCGCTTTAACAGTTCGGCGGTTTTTTCCGTCCAGAGAACAAAATCTTCTTCGTAGAGAGCGGTCATCATAGATTTCTCATCCCGACCGGGAGCGCGGGGTAATGGCTCGATTATAACGCTCGATCGCTATCCTCGATCAGCTTCTAGTCTGGGGAATTTTTGTCAAGTTAGAGATTTATCTCATAGCACAAGTTGTTCTTTTTGTCAAAAAAACTTTTCCTTTTTAACAAAAGTACACAAATATTTTGAGCAACCTTATTGACGATGTTATTTTGGGACTAGAAGGGAAAGATAACCTCACTGCTAGAATTTAATTTTCAGACCAATAACCTCAGAGCAGAAATTATGACCTTTACACCAGCTATTGATCCAGATATTGAATACCCCGATAGTGACGGTAAACCTATGGCCGATAATACCGAACAATACGAATGGATCGTGAAAATCAAAGAAAACCTTGAGATTCTCTTTGCTAATTCCCCTCAGGTTTTTATTGCGGGGGTTCTGCTCTGGTATCCTGTCCAAGATAAGAAAATTACTGGACCGGTTGCTCCCGATGTTATGGTAGTATTTGGTCGTCCGAAAGGAAGAAGGGGTTCCTATAAACAATGGCAAGAAGATAATATCGCTCCTCAAGTGGTCTTTGAAATTCTTTCACCTTCTAA
>NZ_SFBV01000109.1:0-2580 GCF_007095585.1 Microcystis sp. M_OC_Ca_00000000_C217Col | reverse complement strand
CTTCCGTGAATTCTAGGTTAATCATGTTTTTAATGAGTGCTTTGCTTCTAATTATGACTCTTAAACTATATTATTGTCCTTGAGTAAAAAATGCAAGTTGTAGCCGTGCAAAGTATATAATGCGGGTGAAAGTATGGAGATAACCCTCAAGTGCAAACTAAAACCCTCCAAACCCTCAGAAAAGGAAACCACAAAAGTCTCCTAAAAACCATTAATCAAAAACTTGCGATCGCCCCTTCATTCAGTCACTTGAGGAGGTATTGTTGCCATAACTCTCTCAATTCCCATGATTTCAAGGAGTAGGGTTTATCTGGCAAGCCGAGAGCTGCTACAATCTAAGATGATTGGTTATAGATGCTTTCAAGATGACTAAAACAGCAGAAACCCTTAAAATAGAACTTGCTCAACTTTCTGTGCAAGATCGCGCTGAACTAGCTTACTTTCTCATCCATTCCTTAGATGAAGGTGTAGATGACAATGTTTTAGATGCTTGGGATAGAGAATTAACTGAAAGATTAGCCGAAATTTATGCTGGAACAGCCAAGGGTGAACCATCAGATAAAGTATTATTGGAATTACGAGAGAAATATTCGTGAAACCGGTTATTATTCACAGTGAAGCAACAGGAGAACTTGACAATGCTATTCAATATTACGAGAAGCAAAAGATAGGATTAGGGCTAGATTTGCTATCTGAAATTGAACAAGTTCTCGAAAAAATTAAAATTAACCCTAATCTGGGAACAGCCCATACTATCGAAGGGGTACGCCGTTATGTCATTCGCCGTTTTCCTTACATCATCTTTTATGTAGAATTTGAAGCATTTATCTGGGTGGTTGCGATCGCACATGGAAAACGTAAACCTGATTACTGGAAAAAGCGAAATTTAGAATAATGGAGATACTCGAACGAAAACAAAACCACAAAAGTAGGCTAAATTACCCACAAAATACGATAAATGCCCCTTCATTCAGTCAGTTGAGGGGGTTTATTTTTTCCCTTTATTAACTTGGTTAATAACAAATCCAACTTTAAAAACCCACTTCCCCACTTCCCTATTCATAATTCCCACTTGCAAGAGTGCCTTTTTGAACCTTTCCCTAAAAAGGTTTTGATTTTAGGGAAATACAGTTAAAGGAATCCATTCGTAGGTGTTGACAATGCCTTGAAAATAATCATTAATAGTTTCTCTGGAATAGGGAACAACACCATCTTCACCAAACCAACGTTCATAAATTGTCACCGCTTGTTGTTGGTCACTAACGATCCCTTCCATGAATTTTAATAGGGTATAATTCACTGTATCGCGCCATTTAGAATCATTTTCAGGTAAAGTACAGGCATAGGATTCGTAGGCGTAGGGATAGGAGGGAACTATGGCTAAATTATTGGGATTTTTAGCACTTTTCCTTAAACCTTCTAGGGTAATGCCATCGCTGGCAAAACCATCAATTTCTCCCGTTTCTAGTTTTTGTAAACCCTCGCCACGACTTTTAACTTTGACCAAAATAGCGGCGGGTTGTTGGGTTTTAATTACCGCTTCATTAGTAGTATTGGCAATCACTCCAATGCGTCTGCCTGCCAAGCTACCGATGTCATCAAGATTACTACCTTTGCGGGTGAGCAATTGAGTACCACCGGCAAAGTAACTAACGGAAAAATCCACTTCATTTTCTCTTTTCCAAGTAAAAGTAGTAGAGCCACATTCGATATCGATAACCCCTGTTTTCAACTTTTCAAAACGATTTTGGGGATTAATCTCAACAATTTTTAACTTAATTGGTTTTCCTAACTTCCGTTCGGTTTCCTTGCGAATTAACTCTAACATATCAAGGCTGTAACCCACCCACTTGCCCTGGGAGTTGACAAAACCAAAGGGAATAGCATCTTTACGAGCGCCGGCAGTAATTACCCCAGTTTTTTGAATGCGATCGAAGATTGCTCCCGCAAGGCTAGAATGGTTACTGGTGACGGTTAAAGCTACTGTCATCGTCATGACGGCAAGTGTACGCTTCATTTTTTTCCCTAATCTGAAAGTGGCTCAAGTCTGGGACTGTTTTAGGAGACTGAGAGTTTCCCAGAGGAAGATTTTTTAGCGGCGATTGCTGGGGACAAAAAAAGAGGAGAGATGTTACTCTCTCCCCCTTTTAGTTTTTTCGACAACATTTTAAATTGTTTTTTCAGTTGTCGCTGTCGGGCCGAACCGCCCTTGCCTTTGTCGTTACGTCCCTGACGGCGGGGGGACTCCCATCGCTTAAGTCGCATAGTTTTTAATTCCAATTTAGTCAGTTATATTTTTTATTGTAACAGGTTTAACGTCAGTTTGGGTTAAGGAAATGAACTGACGGGGTGTGGGGTGTGGGGTGTGGGGTGTGGGGTGTGGGGTTTTACCCATTTTCAGTAACCCATGCGGGCGTTGGGTTTCATGCTTCAACCGTTCGGCAAAAGCTCACGGCCGAAGCCCAACCTTGTATCTTGAGAAGTAGGCAACCCGTCCCAACCTAGGTAAAAAATACCGCTTTGTAGCTTGGGTGCCTATATTCTGAAAAAGGGCGTGGACATCCAGTTCAACCGAGGTGC
>NZ_SFBV01000108.1:0-3693 GCF_007095585.1 Microcystis sp. M_OC_Ca_00000000_C217Col | reverse complement strand
CTGATAACTGATAACTGATAACTGATAACTGATAACTGATAACTGATAACTGATAACTGATAACTGATAACTGATAACTGATAACTGATAACTGATAACTGATAACTGATAACTGAAATCACCAACACCCATATTTCAAGCTAAAGAAACACCTTTGCGTTTAAAATTTAAGCCCTTTTTGGAGGATTTTGTGGCGGTTTCCCCCGCCAGAATTTTGGCTTCTTTTTCCTGTTTTTCGATCACGGGTAATCTAAAAATTACGCCCGCAAATATCCAGTAATAAACGCCCACAGGATCCGTATCGAGGGCATACCAATAGGGAAGATAGGCAACAAAGAGCAGCAAAACCCAATAACTACCGGCAAAACCTCGCAGAGTCGGATCTTTGAGGGAACGATAGGTGCGGAATGTCAGATAAACTAGATGGGTCATGAATATCATGTACAAGGTAAAACCAATGTATCCCAACTCGAATAAAACTTTAGTGTGATAGGTTTCCACAAAGGAAATATCACCGAAAACCCTAGCAGCAGAAGTGGCCACACCAAGTCCACGACCTAAAATACCGCCCTGATTACGGATAGCAAAATCCAACTGTTCTTGAATAAAAGCGGTGGGGGGAGCTTGTTGCCAACGGCTGATGGCACTATCGTAGCGTTGTTGGACAAAATCGGGGTTAAGGAAAGAAAAACCGATAGCTAGAAGTAAAGCGGCGGCAAAAATGATCGGCAAAAATCTTTTTAAGTTAGCGATTTGTCCCGTAAGAATCGTCATCAGACCAATAATCATCGGTACAGCAAAGAAAGCTAATCTTTGCCCAGAGACCACTGCATTAATAAAAACTAGGGTTAAACCCACTAGGGCTGCTAGTCGCCATTTTTGGGAAATTTCACTAAAGGCACTGGCATAACAAACTACGGCACTAGAGACCAAAAACCAAGCCCAGTGCCAGGGAGAAACAAAGGTACCCGGTAGGCGGATCATATTCACTTCCGGACTATACACTAATGCCCCACCAACCAAACACCTTGCATCTAAGTGGGCTTTGAATAGTGCATCAGCTACAAAGCCTCTAGTTCCTACACAACGACCGGTTTTCAGCATCCAGTATTGCATTAGTCCTAGGACACAACAAATAATCGCTAAAGTCACTAAAAGACGACCAAAAAATAATAGGGTCGCTTTGTCTTTGATTAAGTAATAAGTGCAGAAGATCAAGGGGACATAACCCAGCAAAACTTTGAATCCTAATATTCCTTGCAGAAAAGTCTCACTTTCCCGACAGGGAATCCCGCGCAAACGACCATCCCTAAAGATACTCATCCCAGCCACGGAATCGCAAGTAGGCAGAAATTGTCTCTGTAAATTGACGGCTAATAGACAGACTACACAGAAAACAAAGATTAATAATAGGGTTGTACCTAATTGTTTGGGGACAATAATCGGTAATTGCTTTTTTCGACATTCTAAAACTAAGGCGATTAAAGCGGGTAGATAAAAGATATCTTTACTGATTTGTAGGATTTGATTACCGCCCAACCAATAGATAATAGTGCCAGTGAAGGGGACATAGATAATAAATGCCCAAAGAGCCATGCGAGGATAGCTAAAGGAGAAAACTACTAAAATTAAGGCTAAACTTACTGCAGCTCCTATCGTGGCATCAAATAATAAGCTGAGGGGTAATCCGAGCAAAATTGCTACACAAATAGCAAAAATAATCAACCCCGTTAACTTTTGTTTCCTTTGCCTTTCTTCTTTTTTGAGGGCAAGTTTCTCTTTGATGTTAAGCGGGGGACTATCAGCTTTTGTTTGGCCTTGTTTATTCTTTTTTTTCTGGCGATCAATACTTAGTCCGGTCATAATTAGGCCTTGCTACGCTACGCTAAGGGCATTATAATCCCTGTCCCCCTCGATCGACTACAAAAGATAGCTTCGCACCGCTGCCACTAGCCTTTCTGTCCAAAAATTGGCTAATTCTAGGGTTTCTGCTTCCACCATCACCCGAATTAACGGTTCTGTCCCGGAAGCTCGCACCAAAATTCTGCCTTTTTCTGCCATGGCTGTCTCAGCTTGGCGGATTTCCCGCCGTAAAGGTTCACATTGCTGCCAATTACGTCGCACTTCTCTATCTTCCACCCGCACATTGCGTAAAATCTGCGGATAGGTGACAAAGCTATGATCGACTAAATTAGCCAAGGAAACCGCCGATTTCTGCACTAAAGCCGCTAAATGTAGGGCGGTTTGCATTCCATCCCCAGAAACCCCGTAATGATGGCAGAGAATATGACCAGATTGTTCACCCCCTAGCATGGCTCCAGTTTCCCACATTTGCGCCTGAACGTGCTGATCGCCCACGGCAGTCCGCAAGAATTGACCCCCCAGTTTTTGCCAAGCGCGTTCAAAACCTAAATTAGCCATCACCGTGGCTACTAATAACCCATCGGGTAGCTGTCCGGCTTCTAAGAGGGAACGACCCCAAAAATAGAGGATATAATCGCCATCTACTACTCTACCTTGACTATCCACGGCCAAGACTCGATCGGCATCGCCATCGAAGGCAAACCCTAAATCCGCTTGCTGATTAATCACCGCCGCCTGTAGGCTTTCTAAATGGGTAGAACCACAATTAACGTTAATGCGATCGCCATCGGCTCGATCGTGTAGGCAGATAACTTCCGCCCCCAAGGTTTGGAACACTAAAGGTGCTAGGTTAACGGCTGCCCCCCAAGCTAGATCCAAAACTATTTTTAATCCCGATAGGTTCATATCCTTCCCGACGGAATCAATGACAGCTTGACCATATTTTTGGATTAATTCGGGACAAAAAGTCGCTTTTCCCCAATTTTCCGGTTTATCTGCTAATTCTAAATTGCCTCTTAAACCCGCTTCTATCTGTGCCGCTAAACTGCCAGATAATTTTAAACCGCTGCCGTCAAAAAATTTAATGCCGTTATCTTCAGGAGGATTATGACTGGCAGAAATCATGATCCCCCCCATCGCTTCGCTTTCTCTGGTTAAATAGGCGACGCAGGGAGTGGGACATAATCCCAGTTGCCAGACTTCTATTCCCGCCCAAGTTAAACCCGCAGTGATAGCATTGGCTAACATATCACTGGAATTACGCGAATCTTGACCGATAATTACTGGTTTGGTGACACCAGCTTGATTTTTTAATACCTGTCCCGCCCAAAATCCGATTTGTAGCGCTAGGGGGGCAGTTAATAATTCTCCCACTTGGCCGCGAATTCCGTCCGTGCCAAACAGGGGGGATGGCGGTAATTCAATCAAACCCCCTAAGGATAACAGGGGATGCGATCGAGCTTTTTGCCCATTTTGATACGATAGAGACGCTACCATGGCCGATTCCTTTCCTCACACAACACATTCAGAGGATAACATGATCACCGATTTTTTAAAATCAATGTTCCCAGTTGACCTTAATCCTCCTCCCAGGGTTCCTGACACTGTGGGGTGTGGGGTGTGGGGTGTGGGGTGTGGGGAAGTGGGGTGTGGGGAGCTTTTTCAGTAAAAAGGCAGCTCCGAGCTCCGAGGGGAGCATCTCACTTACGCAATGAGTAATTATACTTAGCCTAAAAGCCACTCTTAATCGTGTCTTGGAACGAAATAGAGGCTTTTAAAGACCGCGTACATGGAGAATTAAAACAAGAATTACCCTCGAAAAGCCTATTT
>NZ_SFBV01000107.1:0-5580 GCF_007095585.1 Microcystis sp. M_OC_Ca_00000000_C217Col | reverse complement strand
GAAGACGGTTATCAAGAAAAGGAAAATAGTCTTCTCTTTCCCGATATAAATATCAAGAAACTTTTTCCCTATTATGTTGAATTAGGCTGGAATCAAGGTTCTAGTCTTGCTTTACGTCAATTTGAAGCTTTAGAGAATTTTAGTTAATAATCAGGGCTGGTTATGGTGGTTTTCTCAACTAGACTCAGTGAGACTAACAATTAGAAGGTCATGCCAGCCTGTTAGTGATTGCTCTTGGTTTTACTGAACAAGTTTTTGCATTGGCGTTGTAATAAACAAGAGAGCGGTTTATATTACCCAAAAAATCTCCACAGACAACATCAAATAAATTTATTTTTATCAATTCAAATACAAGAAAAAACAACTCTAGCAGTTATCTTAAGGGTGAGGCAGGAAGTCTCTGATTTTAGGAAACACTGGAACCAGAGATGATGCTAAATCCCGTCATTTCGTCCCTACCACAATTTGGGCATTTTGTCAAAAAAAATTTGACTTTGCAACAAAACTACACAAAAATTAGATCAACGTTGTTAGGGGAAAAAAGGGATAATTGGCGCAAGTGTTTGGTTTGGCTAAAAGGGAAAGTCTAGATTTAGCAATGGTTTCAAGGCAAGCTAGACCTTGAAAAGTCCAAAAAAGCACAGAAAAATCCACCATAGCATAATGCAAAATTATACCAGAATCGCTGGAAGTATTGTCAACTCGTAAATAAATAGAAATTATTCTCAATAAATTCTTAAGTAAAAATAAATATTACCAATTGTAAATTTAAATATTTTTAAGTATTGAAGGTATTTGCATATAAAATACTTATCATTTTGCCCCGATTGCCTCTAACTTTTCCCTCCCCACAGCAATCACCGGGTAAATAGAAAATTTCTCATTCTTTCTCCTAGAGATGAAGTACAAATTTGTGTGGAAACGAGGTCTATACTGATAGTTTATTCCGCCAAATAGCACTAAAAGTCTTGCCTGATAAGCATTTCACGATTCCATAAGCAAAAATTATCACACAAAGTCGAGAAGAGCCATTAATCCTTACTCATCAAGTATTTTAAGTAGCTGGGTGGAATTAAATATAAAATGAACGTAGGTTGGGTTGAAGCATGAAACCCAACGCCCGATTATGTTACGCTACCGCTAACCCATCCTACAAATAATTGTGCCTACCTACTTAGCAACAATAACTAACCGTATCTATCTGAGAAAGGCTGTAACTACCATAACCTCCGTTATATTGTAAAAATAGTCAAGTTCTTAATTCTCGGTAAAATCGTCCTATGAGGGGAGAATTATTAGTAGCCTGGGCAGCACAACAAAAATCCTTCGATAGCAATTCTGCTGTGAACAGCCAAACGGTGGGAGACATTCCTGAACTGGTTCTTGTCTTGATCCTGCTGCTACTGATTGCCACTGCCGTAGCTCTAGTAACCCAGCGATTACGCATTTCCTATGTGGCAGGTTTAGTCTTAGCAGGATTACCGATTACCGATCTGTTATCTCGTCGTATTGGGTTAGATCCGTTTTTAGTGCTTAACCTTTTTCTGCCGATTCTGATTTTTGAAGCGGCGATTAATACCGATATCAGCCGTCTTCGCAGTACCTTTAAACCGATCGCACTGCTGGCAGGACCCGGCTCGGTTTTTTCTGCGGCGATTATTGCAGTTTTGGTAAAATTTGGCCTGGGGCTAGATTGGATTCCCGCCTTACTGGTGGGAGTGATTCTAGCAAATACCGATACTGTCTCAATAATTGCCGTCTTTAAGGAAATTCGGGTTCCCTCTAGGCTCTTGACTATTGTGGAAGGGGAAACACTATTTAATGATACAGCCGCACTCGTCACCTTCAATTTGCTCTTGGTGATTTACGCGACCGGAACCATCAGCACCACACAAGTTATCGAGGAAGTGTTGATCGTTGCTCTGGGTGGGGGATTAGTGGGTGCTGTCCTGGGCTATCTGTGTCTTCCCATCTATGTGCGCTTACGGGATCCGCTGAGTAGCCTGTTGCTTACGGTTGCGCTTGCCTTGGGAGCTTTTCAACTCGGGCAGTTTTTGGGTGTATCGGGAGCGGTGGCGGTAGTTATTGCCGGACTTGTCTTTGGTAACTTGGGGCTGCCTCGCAGCGCCTCTGCATCCGATCGCATTACCCTGATCAGTTTTTGGGAATATGCCGGTTTTATCGTCAATACCTTTATTTTTCTGCTCATTGGCATTGAAATCAACCCCTTGACCCTATGGCAAACCTTGCCATCGATTGTGCTGGTCATTTTGGCTTATCAATTGGGGCGTATTCTGTCAGTATATTCTTTACTATCGGTACTTCGCTGGATCGATCGACCAATCCCCTTACGCTGGCAACATATTCTGATTTTGGGCAACATCAAGGGTTCACTCTCCATGGCCCTAGCGGTTGCCATTCCTTTGGCTCTAACAGGGCGGGAATTGATCATCGAGCTAGTCTTTGGGGCTGTGTTATTTTCTCTGGTTATCCAAGGATTAGCCTTACCCTGGTTAATTAAAAAGCTCAATATTAGTCAGGTTTCGGCAGTAACACGGGATATTGGACAGTTACAGCTGCAGTTGATCGCGTCGAAAGCGGCACAAGATGAGTTAGCCAATTTACTGAAATCCGGCGTTTTACCGAAAGCAGTGTACGAAGAACTGTGGGCATCTTATCAGGCAAAAGTGGCGGTATCGGAACGGCTGCTGCGGGATGCTTATAATCAGTCTCGATCGGGGCAAATGGAGCCTAACAACAGTCAGTTAGATGCCATTCGACGACGATTGTTCCTCGCCGAGAAAGCCGCCCTGGGGGATGCACTTCGCAAACGCATTGTACCAGAAGATTTAGTACAATCCTACGTTAAAGGTTTGGATGAGAAACTTCTATCGTTGGACGATGATTAGTTTGAATGCCGAGGTAATCGATCATCGGTTTGACGAATTCCGGACGAGTAACCACCAAAATAGTTGAGTCGGCTTCTAGGACGGTATTGCCGTTGGGAATCTCTAAACTGGCAGAAGCGTGACACTGATAGCCAATAATCAGCGAACCGGTCGGAAAGTTGGCATCTTGAGCGATTTGGGCAACGGTACGCCCAGCTACATAACAATCCTTGGGGACGGGCAGCTTTAACACTTCCACTTGCCCCTGTTCAAAGTGCATCATCGATTCTACTTCGGGGTATTCGATCGCATTGGCCATGGTGGCAACGGCTAAATCAATCGTGCTGATGATGTGACTAGCTCCAGCAAGACGATAGGCTTCGAGAAATTCGCGATCGCACATTCTCACCACAATATGGGAAATGCCATAACTTCTAGACAGGGTGACTAGGGCTAGATTCATCGCATCGTCCCTTAGTGCGGCCACAACCGCGTTAGCTTGTTGAATCCCCGCCTCTAGCAGAACTTTCGTGCTGACAGCGCTCCCCTCAAAGGCCATGACACCAATTTTTTCCCGGGCAAACCGACAAGCTAAAGGGTCCACATCAACGATGGCCACGGTGTGTCCCAAGTCTAAAAGTTGTTGGGCTAAACCTAGCCCCATCATTCCCGCCCCACCAATTAAAACGTACATAGCGGCTCTTTACTTAACAAAATACTGCCTAAGTAGGTAGGCGTTAAAAATTATCAGATGCCCCCCTTATTCAGGGGGATCCCCCCGCCTATCGGCACCCCCCTTATCAAGGGGGGCAGGGGGGATCGAACCTAAAATCCATTTTTAATTTAATTATAACCAGCTACTTAATTAAGTGGTTTCAATTAGATTATAACCAGCTACTTACCCAAAAAATCTCCACAGACAACATCAAATAAATTTATTTTTATCAATTCAAATACCAGAAAAAACGGTTCTTCGTTACTTGGTATGGTTCTTAATTGATTAGTTCGCTCTAGAGCAAAAACAATTGACAAAAATCGCTAAATGCCTTTCTATATAAGGGTTCCATCCCTTATAACCCCCGTCCATTGCATAACACAAACCGAAGAGCCGAAAAAACAACTCTAGCAGTTATCTTAAGGGTGAGGTAGAACAGATAGAGATGATGCTAAATCCCGTCATTTCGTCTTTACCACAATTCGGGCATTTTGTCAAAAAAATTTTGACTTTGCAACAAAACTACACAAAAATTAGATCAACGTTGTTCGGGAAAAAAGGCATAATTGACCAAAGTGTTTGGTTTGGCTAAAAGGGAAAGTCTAGATTTAGCAATGGTTTCAAGGCAAGCTAGACCTTGAAAAGTCCAAAAAAGCACAGAAAAACCCACCATAGCATAATGCAAAATTATACCAAAATCGCTGGAAGTATTGTCACCTCGTAAATAAATAGAAATTATTCTCAATAAATTCTTAAGTAAAAATAAATATTACCAATTGTAAATTTAAATATTTTTAAGTATTGAAGGTGTTTGTATATAGAATACTTATCATTTTGCCCCGATTGCCTCTAACTTTTCCCTTCCCACAGCAATCACCGGGTAAATAGAAAATTTCTCACTCTTTCTCCTAGAGATGAAGTACAGAGTAATCCTTACTCATCAAGTAAGCTAAACGGCTTTTACTTCGGATCACCGATATAGACTCCAAAAGGGTTATAGCTATTGGATCATGCAGGTTAAGCGCCGTTTAGCTTATTTTAGCGACAATAACTAACCTCATCTCTCTGAGAAAGGCTGTAGCGAAAGAAAATCTGATCAGTGGGAGCGTTACTTTTGTTGTCGGGGTTCCTCGATCGAACTGTTCTAGGTTTGGGAAATGGAGTCAAGATAGAGAGTATCCGGACAGATATCTTGTTCGTTCGGCCAAGTTACCGTACCATCTAAAATTTTTACTTGATTAAAATACTGTTTGTTTTTAAGTTCTTGAAAGATGCCAAAATCGAGCAGTGGTGAACAATCATAAATTTTCTTTTCTTCATTAGTAAAGATGAGTTGTAATTGATAGTTTGGCAAAGGGATAACTTCTTTAACTCTAGGATTCATGATTTATCTCAGTGGTTCAATTTTATACAGTTGTTGTCCTGAAATCGAAGGACTCTCGCTCGGAAATAGCCTCGATCGAATAAAATTCTTTCATCGACAATCGCGAAAGAGTTCACAATCGAACTCTCAGATAATTTCCGTTTAACCTTGCGAATATAATCGGCTATCTCCATCTAATTTGATCGTAAACTTATCTCTTTTCTAGCTGCCAATAGCATTTCATAATAAACATTCCACTCGAAATAATCCATAGCGTCCCCTAGCTCACCAGAACGAAATCTAGGATAGAATTCTTCCGAACTCATGGGATATTGATTTTCCTATTGCTTGATACGGGTTTCTAAATCCAAAATTTGAGCGTTAATCTGCAAATTTTCCCGTTGTTCGCTCTCAATTTTTCGATTCAGTAACTCTCTTTCTTCCTCGGAGAGAGAGAGAATTATTCGCGCGAGAGAATCAATCAGTTGGGTGTTCATTAGACCTCTTGCATAATTTTTTTATGGTATAATATAAGGTTTTGCTTTTTTCTCAATTCTTAGATTGAAGTGGAAAAAAGAATAAAATGTGATCTTAGGTGAGGAAATCATCTATAA
>NZ_SFBV01000106.1:0-3001 GCF_007095585.1 Microcystis sp. M_OC_Ca_00000000_C217Col | reverse complement strand
TAAAGTAAAACACTCAGAAAAACAATGACTTACGAAAAAGTAAAAAATTTGAATCCAGAAGAGTTTAAACGCTTTTGTGGAGTATATCCTGAAACATTTAAGGATATGGTGAAAGTTCTGGCCGCCGAAAAAGTTCTGCAAAAAAAATCGGGAAGACCAAGTAAATTAAGTTTAGAAGACCAAATCTTGATGACCTTAGAGTATTTGCGGGAATATAGGACTTATTTCCATCTCGCAATTAACTGGGAGATTAATGAGACAACAGCCCTACGAATCACTAGAAGGGTAGAAGGTATTCTCATGAAATCAGGATTATTTAATCTGCCAGGTAAAAAGACAGTTCAACAAGCCAATAGTGACCTAGAGGTAGTGGTAGTAGATGTAGCAGAGCATGAGATAGAAAGACCTCAAAAGAAGCAGAAAGATTACTATAGCGGGAAACAGGGCTATCATACAATAAAATCTCAAGTTCTTGCGGCTCAAAAAACAGGAATGATAATCTGTACCGCTCATGGAAAGGGAAGAATACATGACTTTAACCTTTGGAAAAATAGTCAAATTGGGATAGATAAAAGTATTGAATGTTTAGCAGATAAGGGCTATCAAGGAATCCAAAAACAGCATGAAAATAGTAGGATTCCTGACAAAAAGAAGAAAAATCAAGAATTAAGTTCAGAAGAGAAAGAATTTAATCGCCAGTTATCAAGAGAAAGAATTATTATCGAACATATTCACAGAAGTCTGAAGATATTTAGAATTTTATCATCAAGATATAGGAATCGGAGACGGCGTTTTGGTCTGAGATTTAATTTAATCGCTGGCATTTACAACTATGAACTTGCTTTAGGCTATCATCAAGTAGCTGAATAAGACTTTTGCAGGAGGTCTATTCATTCATTGAAGTTGATAAGTCTAGGTAATCTAATATCCTCTGCCAGATTAGCACTTAATTGGGGATAGATCATCTACTTCTTACATTAGTATGATCGCTGCTCTGGTAGTGGTGGAGGGTTCATAAAAAAATGTGCTAATCGGCATAACAGACTTATTGTCGTGTTATTGGGAAAGTTTCTTGCGATCGCTATATTTGAGAGTAATATAGGAAAAGATTCTGAAAAAAATGCTTATTTGGCGTGATATATGGAAATTTTCTGGATAATATCTAGTTAGGCTGCTTAAATTTTTGGTGAGATAGTATTTTAAGTTTATCTGTCAAATCTTCAGCAGAATGCTATATGAACTCTTATCTCGACAGGTAAGAGTTCATATCACAATTTAAACTTAGCTAACAAGCCAGGATAGATGTATCCCGTTATGCTATCGTTGGCAATTTTTTATATTCTTCCTTATGCTTTTGTATCGCATCCCAGATGTCAACCTTTTGCTGAAGGTTGAGCCAAAGTTGAGGACCATTCCCTAAGGTTTGCCCAATACGAATTGCCATGTCCACCGTGATTGGTCTTCGACCTTTAATAATTTCATTAACAGTGCGCCGAGACACACCGAGAAGCTCAGCAAAGGTTGTTTGAGTCATTTCAAGATCTTCAAGCACATCTGAAATGACCTCTCCAGGATGTACTGGTCTTATTTGCCTCCCATTAATAATGTCTTGTAAGTCTTTCATAAATTATTTTCCTGCTTGAATCAAAACTCTTTGTTTTTCGTTATAGTCAGTGATAATCTTCAAGGTTTAAATCGTAGGCATCATTATTGATAAATGTGAAAGTAATACGCCAGTTACCTGATACCTTTATTGACCAAGTTTCTCTTCTATCCCCTTTAAGCTGGTGTAAATCATAACCCGGTATTTTAAGGTCATCTATAGCTGTTGCAGAATCTATCACTTCAAGTCTTCTCCTTATTCTTTTTTCTAAATCTTTGGGTACACCTTTTGCATTACCTTCTTTTAATAATCTTTCTAATGCCTTATTTCTAAAAGTTTGTATCATTCAATGGATTTCTCCTATATTTGATATTAAATCTTCGTCTATAAAAGTTTAATGAGAGTTTAATCTTATACATAAATATATTTTTTGTAACTTTGTAGGTTACAACTCTACTGTAATGTGGAAGGTTACAAATGTCAAGGCTCAAACTACTATGAAAGCAAAAGGGGTTCTAACAAAAGGGGTTCTAGCAAATGCGGCTCTCTTCGGTTTGGTGGGTAAAATGTATTCTAAGATACAGTCTTGCGGGCGAGCGAGTGGAAGGAACCACAGAGACACAGAGGACACAAAGATCGATCACTACTATATAAGTTAAACTGACCACACAAAGAATAAGAGAGCCTCTAGGCTTTGCAAGGAATCAAAAAGCTTGGAACCTAATTTTTGCTGCTATAGATGCCTCTGAATGAACATCATAATCAAAAAATCTGTAAATTTGAATACTTTTTCAAAGTTTCTTGAGGAAGTCATGATATTCTAACTTCAGTAACAATTATTACCATTTTATGCTCTCCTACAAAAAGATTCGATCGATGTGGGAAAACTATTGGTTCAAAATCTTCCACCGATGGCGCTCCTGCTCTTTAGCCTGTCCAGTCGAGAAGCCTCATCATCGACACGTTTTTTGGAGTTGGTTCGGCAGTTTTATGGCAATCTCGATTTGTGCTTACCTGACGATGGAAACGAATTCGCCCTTGCTGATGGCTCCGTTTGGTGCCACCAGTGTTTTGATTTTCGGCGCTCCCGATAGCCCATTGGCGCAACCGCGTAATGTCATCGGCGGGAATGTCTTAGGGGCGCTTGTCAGTCTAACACTTCTGCATTTTTTCGGGGCTTCACCTCTAGTCGTTGGCATGGCAGTATCGCTAACGATAGGCATTACGCAACTTACCGGAACGTTGCATCCTCCCGCAGGTGCTGTTGCCTTAGTTGTGATGTTGACATCCTCGCCGCCCTAAAAGTGCGGCGATTCCTAAACCTCACGATTTAAGTTTCTGCTTCCACCACCGTCGCATACCACAGTTAAAAAACCATGTACTGTCTTACACAGAGTC
>NZ_SFBV01000105.1:0-39828 GCF_007095585.1 Microcystis sp. M_OC_Ca_00000000_C217Col | reverse complement strand
TTAAGAGCCAGTTTCAGATTGTCGATAATATCATCGGGTAATTTTGAGAGATTGGCCAGGGTTCTTTTTTTGACTTGATCTCCTTCTCGGTAGGACTCCCGAAGAAGAACAGCGGGGGGGGGAATTACGGTTAGGAACTTTTTCTATATACATGGCTATCATTTTAGCAAATGGAGAGAATTCTTGTTCATTAAGAAATGTTACAAATTACATGGGTACATTAAGAAAAGTTAAGGGGGTGCATCCATTGATGGATAAGGGTTTTCGGCTATTATGGTATATATGTATGGGGGAAGTTCAGATATTAGGACAGGCAAAAGGCAAAAGGGTGAATAAATAATCAGTTTTTAATAACCAGATTTAGTAGTAGTAGGGTGCGCCATTTGATAGCGTAACGCACCAAATAAATTAATGATAGATAGATAGGTGCGTTACGACGGATTGTTAGATTCAAGTTTAAGCAAAGATTGTCGCCGTCTAACGCACCCTACATTCTACTTTTTTAAAATCAAAAAGTGGCAGCCTTTGGAGGGATCGGGGGGGAGAATTAGGCACTTTTTCCCTGAAACTTAGGTAATTGACCACTTGAAAATGGGTAAAACCCCACACCCCCCTACCCTCACGAAAAACTTTTTGCCGCAAACCCTAAATAGGTTAGGTAAGTGACTTTCAGTTAATGATGCTAAAAATGAACAATAATCTAAAATCAAGCCGATAATGACTAAATGCAACCGACGGAAGCCCAACTTAGAAAACTCTATCACCTAATTTCAATAAAGTCCGAAAACTATGGACGGGTAGGTTCTCTATGGGAGGGGAGGTCGGCGACGACCTTCTCGACCCCTAACTATCAGTTAACGATGTTGAAAAGCTTCGATCGCCGCCGGCAAAGTATAGTAAATTCTCTCCTGGCTAATTTTATCTAACAAGCGAGAACGTTGCAATTGTAAGTACAGATCGTGTTTAACCCTAGCGAGGGCAAAAACTATACCCTGTCTTGATAATTCTGCCGCTAGTTCCTCAAGAATCTCCACGGCTGTACTATCCAATTCCCCGATCGCCTCCGTATTCAAGACAAACCATTCTACTGGTTTTGTCTCCCGGGCAATGGCACTGAGAGCGCGACGTTTAAAGTCGGCCGCATTAGCAAAAAATAAGGGGGCATCGTAACGATAGATAACTAACCCTGGTATTGTTTGCGCTTCCGGCCAATCCTGGAGTGCGTGTAAACCCATCACCCCCGGAACCGTACCCAAGACCGCATCATCAGGCCGAGTAATGCGGGCCAATAAATCGATAACCGAGAGACCGATGGCGATGGCAACCCCGCTTAAAATCCCCGTGGTTAGCACCCCCACCATAGTCAGGACAGCGAGATTAAACTCACTATTGCGAAAGCTTTTTAGTCGTTTAGCGCCAGCAATATCCACCAGTTTACAGGCCGCATAAATCACCAGCGCACCCAAAGCGGCCTTGGGAAAGAGTGCCAGTAGCGGACCGAGGGAGAAAATGACCGCCACCACCACCACTGCCACCACCAGGGAGTAAATCTGACTTTTACTACCCACCGAATCGCCCACCGCGGTGCGACTGGCGCTGCTGCTGATGGGAAATCCCTGACAAAAACCCGCCGCCAGATTCCCCAGTCCCAGGGCTAAAAATTCTTGATTGGCATCGATTTCTTGGTTATGACGTGCGGCGAAGGCTCTGGCGGTCAAGACGTTATCGGAATAGCCCACCAGGGCAATGCCGACGGCTGCGGTTCCTAGGGGTAGTAATTGGGAAAAATCTAGGGTTGGTAAGCCAAAATTGGGCAAAGTATTGCTAATTTTACCCACTACTGCCACCCCTTCTCCATCAAGATGGAGGGTAGCGACGGCGAGGGTTCCCAGTAAAACTGCCAGCAAGGGACCTGGTGCTTTAGGAAAATATTTTTGGATGATAAATAGAAATAGTAGCAGCAATAGAGCTAGGCTAAGGGTTGGCCAGTGCCATTGGTTTATTCCCCAGAAAAAAGCGAAAATTTCTTTAAAAACCGTATTTTCACGGATTGACAAACCACTAATTTTACCCAGTTGTCCCGCAATCATGATCACCGCCACTCCCGCCATATAACCGATCAGGATCGGTTTGGAGAGTAAATTAGCTAGAAATCCCAAGCGGGCGATATAAGCGACAAAACAGATTAAACCGACCATTAATGCTAAAAAAGCCGCTAAACTGCCGTAATTTTCCCCTTGAAGGCTCACCAGAGGTGCGATCGCTGCCGCCGTCATCACTGCTGTGGTCGATTCTGGTCCGAGGGACAGTTGCGGTGAGGAGCCGAAAAGGGCATAAACTAAGGCCGCTGGCACGAGAGTCCACAATCCCACCACCGGCTCGACCCCGGCCAGATCGCCGTAGGCCATACACTGGGGAATAGCGTAGGCTGCCACGGTGACACCGGCGAGGATATCTCGGCCCAGCCACTGCCATTGATAGGAGCGCAGGTTTTTTGGCCCCGGTAAATCAGAAAAATCGACTCGTCGGGAGTTTTTACTCATATTTTCTCTGTCAACGGCGACTTAACCTAATCTTAACGGAAGAATTAGCTAGGAAAAGCCTTGAGGCTGAGACATTTTCTGTCAGCAGGATATTTATACCATGTTAACCGCAATTTTAGTTAAATTGGCTAAATATACTCGGAAATATCCTCTTGACAATCATCGGCTAAGTATGATAGGGCGCGGAAG
This sequence comes from Microcystis sp. M_OC_Ca_00000000_C217Col, assembly GCF_007095585.1. Taxonomy (NCBI): domain Bacteria; kingdom Bacillati; phylum Cyanobacteriota; class Cyanophyceae; order Chroococcales; family Microcystaceae; genus Microcystis; species Microcystis sp. M_OC_Ca_00000000_C217Col. The sequence goes on along the minus strand of NZ_SFBV01000105.1, from coordinate 37,096 downwards.
CGTAAACCGACTAATTGTTCGTAGAGAGGATTTAACTTGCACAGAGGCGGAATATGGACTAACTTATGACCAAACAGCACGATATCGCGTTCAAAAGGACATTGAGGCGGAACCATTTTGCAGATAAACCGGGCCAAGCGCGGATCGTGCATTTCTACCCCATCTAACCAATCTTTGAGGGGATGCAGCAGATCTGGGTGGGGATGTTCGGCACTGATAAACTCGGATTTCTGCGCTTCCGTGGTAATTTCGGGAATTTCACAGATAGTATGTTCTAAAGCTGACAGGGCCTCGATTTCTAACCCGAAAGCATCCCGATAACTATGCAGTAATGCCGCTTCTGCGGGGGAATAAATGCCATCGGCGATTGCTACCATGACCGCCGTGCGGAGGAAGTTTTCTGATATTTTGGGGTCATGACCGAAACTTGCGGCCAATTCTTCGGGACTAATCGATTGATAGAGAACGTGGTCGTCATCTAATTCTAATTCGTGAGCGAAACGGGCGATCGATTCCTGTTCGCTGGTGCTATAATCCCCATCACACCAAGCAATTGTCAGTAATCCCCGTAACCAGTCCCTAACTTGTTCGTTAGTGTAGCGGTATTGAACAGAGCTAACCATAGGTATTGCTAAAACTGATTTCTAGTTTCTCAATTTAATTCTACCCATCGCCCCCGGATTCTAGTGGCCCCCGTTCACATCATGTAACCATTGCAACTATCCTTATGGTCAGCTAGGAAGTTTTCGTTTTTCATCTGGCATAATCGGGCAATTTTCGCCCCTAGGAGCAGGGGTAAGGGTTGGTGCTTTTTGCTCCTTCCCCACCCGCGTCAGTCCTGCTGAAAAGGCGGATTTCTGGGATTAACGTCCAATCCCGAGGTAACGGAAACCGGCTGCTGTCACCACAGCAGGATCGAGGAAATTGCGACCATCAATCAACACGGGTTCGCGCATGGTTTTAGCCATTTTGCCGTAGTCAAGACGGAGGAATTCTTGCCATTCCGTCACCACCACCAAAGCGTCACAACCATCAGCCAATCTTTCCGGATCCGATTCGATAATCACACCGCTTAGACCGTGACTTAAACCACTTTGGGAAACGATCGGATCATAGGCTTTTACCTTAGCACCTAAACGATTTAACTGTTCAATCATGGTTAAAGCCGGAGCATCGCGCATATCATCGGTATCGGGTTTAAAAGTTAATCCCAACAAACCGACGGTTTTACCCTTGAGGATTTTTAATTCCTGTTGCAGTTTTTCGATCGCGATTGTCCGTTGACGTTTGTTAACATTGATAGCGGCGTTGAGTAATTCCGTTTCGTAACCGTAGTCTTCTGCGGTATGCACCAAAGCTGACACATCTTTGGGGAAACAGGAACCCCCCCAACCGATCCCGGCCGAGAGGAATTTGCTGCCGATACGGGAATCTAAACCGATACCTTTAGCCACTTGGGTGACATCGGCTCCCACGCGATCGCAGATGTTAGCTACTTCGTTAATAAAGCTAATTTTGGTGGCTAGGAAGGCATTAGCGGCGTATTTAATCATTTCCGCCGAACTGAGATCCGTAACGACTACGGGAACGGGAGGCAAGGAGGTATCCTCAGCGAATTGGCGTTTAACCAAAGGCGCGTACAATTCCTTCATCATTTCAATGGCTTTCGGGTTATTACTGCCTAAAACAATGCGATCGGGGTTAAAAGTATCATAAACTGCCGAACCTTCCCGTAAAAATTCGGGATTGCTAACCACATCGAATTCCGCTTCGATGCGTTCTAGTGTACTAATACCGCCACCAGCGGCCACGAGATTTTTTTGTCTCTCGGCCACTCCATCGAGGACGATCATCCGTACCCAATCCCCGGAACCGATGGGAACGGTAGATTTATTGACGATTACTTTATAACCACCGTTGAGATGGGCCCCAATACCCCGGGCCACCGCTTCCACATAACGGGTGTCACTTTCTCCAGTGGGTAGTGCTGGTGTACCAACAGCGATAAAGAGGATTTCGCCGTGTTTAACTCCCGCTTCTAGATCCGCGGAGAATTCCAGATTGCCGGAGGCTGCCGAAGACTGCATTAATTCCGATAACCCCGGTTCATAGATGGGGGATTGTCCCGATTTCATCAATTTGACTTTTTCTTCATTGTTGTCAATACAGATAACATGATGGCCGATATGTGCTAGGCAAACCCCAGTGACTAAACCCACATAACCCGTTCCGATAACACAAACACGCATGATAATCACTCCAGTGACAATTAGGTTAAATTTATTGATTAGGGATTAGCTTAGACGAGAACGGAAATCCTCGATCGTCATTTTTAAACCCTGACTTAGAGGAATAGTTGGACTCCAATCCAGATAAGTTTTAGCACGAGTGATATCCGGTTGTCGTTGCTTGGGATCATCTTCCGGCAGTGGTTGATAGACCAATTCGGCCTCGGGATTAATCATGCCTTGGATCACTTGCGCTAATTCCAGAATTGTGTATTCGTCGGGATTGCCGAGATTAACCGGCCCGATAAAGTCCCCATTCATCAAACGCATTAACCCTTCCACCAGGTCAGAAACATAGCAAAAACTGCGGGTTTGGGAACCTTGACCATAAACCGTCAGGGGTTCACCGCGCAAAGCTTGCACGACGAAATTACTCACCACTCGACCATCGTTTTCTAGCATTCGCGGGCCGTAGGTGTTGAAAATCCGGGCCACCCGGATATCGACTTTATGCTCCCGATAATACTCAAAAGCCAGGGTTTCCGCTACCCGTTTACCTTCGTCATAACAGGAACGCGGTCCGATGCAGTTGACATTACCTCGATATTCTTCCGTTTGCGGATGCACATCGGGATCGCCATAGACTTCTGAGGTAGAAGCGAGCAAAAATCGCGCTTTTACCCTTTTAGCTAGGCCTAGCATATACATAGTCCCTAAAACATTGGTTTTAATCGTTTTTACGGGGTTATATTGATAGTGAATTGGGGAAGCGGGACAGGCCAGGTGATAAATCTGATCGACTTCTAGACGGATCGGCTCGGTGATATCGTGACGAATTAGCTCAAAATAAGGATTTCCTAGCCATTTAACGATATTTCTGCGCGTCCCTGTGTAGAAGTTATCCAGACAGACCACTTCATGACCCTGTTCCATCAAGCGATCGATTAGATGGGAACCGATAAAACCCGCACCGCCTGTAACTAGGATTCTCATGTAATCGACAAGTAAACATATAAAATTATTCTTAAAATACCCTTACGCTGGCTTTTTGGCAAATATTTTTTTGAGGAGGTGTTAAGTATCAGTTATCAGTTATCAGTTATCAGTTATCAGTTATCAGTTATCAGCGATCGCCGATGCCAGGCTAATGGCTGAATAATGGCTCGGTAATCCTTAAAATGGAAATAACACGCAAATTTGAGGCTAGATTATGACCAGTGCCGAGCAAAATAAGCTATTTATCCTGATTGATGGGCATTCTTTGGCTTTTCGTGCCTATTATGCCTTTGCTAAGTCTCGTTCTGGCCCTCTCCGTACTTCTACCGGCATTCCCACCAGTGTTTGTTTTGGGTTTTTAAACTCTCTGATGCAGTTACTAGAAACTCAAAAACCCACTTATTTAGCGGTCGCTTTTGATTTAGCAGTTCCTTCTTTTCGCCACGAAGCTGATGTCAATTATAAGGCTAATCGGCAAGAAACTCCCGAAGAATTTCCCCCCGATTTAACTAATCTGCAAAGTCTCTTGGCAGCGATGAATATTCCTATTGTGACTTCCCCGGGTTACGAAGCAGATGATGTTTTAGGAACTTTGGCAAAACAGGCTGGCGATAATGGTTATACAGTCAAGATTTTAACAGGCGATCGAGATTTATTTCAATTGGTAGATGAGGAGAAAAAAACCACGGTTCTCTATCTGGATATTAATGCAGTCAAAAGTACATCGGGACAGGGTTATACAGAATTTAATTCCCAAGCTGTCACGGAAAAGTTAGGGGTGACACCAAAACAGGTAGTAGATTTTAAGGCTCTTTGCGGTGATAAGTCTGATAATATCCCCGGGGTGCGCGGAATTGGCGAAAAAACAGCAATAGATTTATTAAAAAAATACAATAACTTAGAGGACATATATACCAATCTGGAATCGATCAAGGGAATGGTAAAAACTAAATTATTAGAGGGTAAAACCGCCGCCGAAAGTTCTCGCTATTTAGCCAAAATTGCCCTTGATGCCCCCGTTAGCCTCGATGAAGAGAAATTTCGTCTCCGAGGTTTTGATCGGCGTTTAGTTAAACCTTTATTGGAAAGATTGGAGTTAAAGAAAATTCTCCAGAAACTCGATCAAATTCAACAGCAGCTAGGTGGCACTCCTACCCTAGAATTAACTAGCGATGCTGATTCTAATCAATTGTCTCTGTTTGATTTACCCCCTATTTCTCCACCGGTTCTAATTACTCCCGACATTATTGATACTATTCCTAAGTTAGATGCTCTACTGGCCAAATTAACAACTTTTACTAATCGGCAATTTCCCGTCGCTTGGGACACCGAAACTACGGATTTAAATCCTCGTGTAGCCAAATTAGTCGGCATCGGTTGCTGTTGGGGAAAAGAATTAAATTCTCTGGCCTATATTCCTATCGGCCACCAGAACGGTGATAATTTAAATCTAGAGATAGTCCTCGAAAAATTACGCCCAATTTTAGCTGGTGATAATTATCCGAAAGTCTTCCAGAATGCGAAATTTGATATTGATGTTTTTTATCATCAAGGAATTACCGTTAAAGGTCTAGTTTTTGATACTATGGTGGCTAGTTATGTCCTCCATCCCGAACTAACTCATAATCTCGAAGATTTATGCGATCGCTATTTGGACGGTATCACTTCCCTTAGTTATAAAAGTCTCGGTATTCCTGGGGGAAAAACCATCGCTGATTTAGATATCTCCACCACTGCCAACTACTGTGGATTAGATGCCTACGCTACCTATTTACTTCGAGAAAAATTACAGGCAGAATTAACTAAAATTCCCTCTTTATATCAATTATTCTCAGAAGTAGAATCTCCCCTCGTCATGGTGCTGTGGCAGATGGAAAATTATGGTATAAAAATTAATGTCAATTATCTAAAAAACTTGTCCCAGCAACTAGAAAGAGACTTAGCAGACATAGAAAAAAAAGCCTATGAATCCATCGGAGAAACTTTTAATCTTGGCTCTCCTAAACAGTTAAGTGAAATCCTCTTTGATCGACTAGAACTCAATCGCAAAAAATCCAGAAAAACTAAAACAGGTTACTCTACCGATCAAAGTGTTTTAGAGAAACTACAAGGAGATCATCCCCTAATTGATTATATCCTTGAACATCGCACCTTATCCAAATTAAAATCCACCTATGTGGATGCTTTACCGAAATTAGCCGAACCAAAAACCGCACGATTACATACAGATTTTAATCAAACCATCACCAGCACCGGACGCTTATCATCTTCCAATCCTAACCTACAAAATATCCCCATTCGCAGTGAATTTTCCCGGCGAATTCGTCAAGCTTTTATTCCCGAAGATGGTTACTTATTAGTATCAGCGGACTACTCACAAATCGAGTTAAGAATTCTCGCTCATCTCAGTCAAGAACCAGTTTTATTAGAAGCCTATCGTAGTAATCAAGATGTTCATAAAGTCACCGCTCAATTGCTCTTTGATAAAGGGGAAATTACCCCAGAAGAACGCAGTTTAGGGAAAACCATTAACTTCGGAGTTATTTACGGCATGGGAGCGCAAAAATTCGCCCGTGAATCGAAATTAACCGTAGAACAGGGCAGAAAATTTATTGAAAAATATCATCAACGTTATGCCCAAGTATTTGAGTATTTAGAGAATAGCAAAAAACAAGCAATTGCTCAGGGATATGTGGAAACTATTTTGGGTAGAAGACGTTATTTTAACTTCGATAATCCTCTCTTAAAAAGACTGCGAGGACTGTCCTTACATGACATCGATTTAGATAGCCTCAAACTCAACAACGAGGAGGCACAATTATTAAGATCGGCTGCTAATGCGCCCATTCAGGGTTCCAGTGCTGATATTATTAAAGTAGCGATGGTAAAATTGGCCGAGGTACTGCAAAATTATCGAGCGAGATTACTGCTGCAAGTCCATGATGAATTAGTCTTGGAAGTACCGAGGGAAGAATGGCCATCCCTAGAGTCAAAAATCAAGACGACTATGGAAGAAGCTGTCTCCTTGACAGTCCCTCTCTTGGTAGAAATAAAAGCCGGTGACAATTGGATGGAAACCAAATAAAACTATGATCGAAAACAGACAATTTTTAACCCCAGAAGAATCCGCAGATGTGGACGCTGCCCTCTTGACTTCTCCCGAAAAATTCCTGACTCGTTTAACAATTTCTTCCCTACGCTTACTAAAAATAATCGCCGAAGATACGGGAGTAACCCTAGAAGAGCTAACCCATAAACAGGTCATTCAATGGCTAGAAAAAGATAGTAAACTGCGTCGGGAACAGGGGATCGAAGCGGCAGTGCTGAAATGGTAAATAAACTCTTAAAAAATCAGCTACCCCTGACAATTTATGCTAGTTTTTAGCTATAAAGTTACTGGAGTTACAACAATGACAATTACCCTAAAAGTGCCTAGTATTGCCTGTGAAGGTTGCGCTAATACCATTACTAAAGCGATTAATAATCAGCAACCAGCAGCCCAAATATCGGTGGATGTAGCCAATAAAATCGTCACGGTAGAAACCACCGCATCCCGCGCAGAAATTGCCCAATGGATCAGCGAAGTCGGCCATACTGTTGAGTCTGGGAGTGAGGGTTGACATCCTCTCCCCCGTTAAAAATAGACCTCTGTAAAAATCCAGGGTAGTTCTATTTTTGTGTTGATCAGATTAGTTTGAATCCCAAGCTTTCTAGTTGTTGGTTTATCCAAGCGGTTGCCGTTTCTTCCTCGGTTTCTATTGCTTTTTCTACTCCTATTTTAGCAATTTCTAAGAGTTGTTTGAATTTTTGCTTTTAAAGCACTCTTAGAGTAAAGGTGCGATCGCTTTCAAAAGTTCTGTTAATTTATTTTCAACTATGTCCCATACCACATCCAAATCAAGCTGATCGTATTTATGAACAATGACATCTCGCATTCCAGCCATTTCTCGCCAAGGAATTTCTGGATGTTGTTGACGGAAGATTACAGAAAGACGTTTAGTCGCTTCACCAATAATGGTAATTTGGTAGAGGATGGCAGACAATTTTTCATCATTGGTTTCCAATTCTGATTTACCGATACCATCGGTATAGCGCAAAATACGTCTAATAGAATTTACAATGTCGATTAGAGATTCTTGATCACGAAGCATATATAATCTGTGCTGATTCTAAAATGTTTTTACATCTTAGCCAGTTATCACTCCGTTTGAGTGCTGCTTTCACAATTAAATCTACTTTTCGATCAAAAATTGCTTGCAGTTCATCGCGCATTTGTAGGGTTTCGGTTAAACCTCGTTTAGCAGTTGGGGAAAAGGTAATTAAAATATCAATATCGCTATCTGAACGGAAATCTTCGCGTAAAACTGAACCAAATAATGCCAATTCGGTGACTTGCCACTTTTGACAAAATCCTTTAATTTGTTCCATTGGTAGATTTATTTTTGTGTTCATCAGATTAGTTTTACTCCCAAGCTTTCTAGTTTTTGGTTTATCCAAGCGGTTGCCGTTTCTTCATCGGTTTCTATCGCTTTTTCTACTCCTATTTTAGCAATTTCTAAGAGTTGTTTGGATTTTGCTTTAATATCAAAGCTATCTTGTACTTTTTTACTGATTTCTCCTTGAAGATTATAATCTAATATAGGAATTCTAAGGTCAGATACTTCATTCAAGTTTAGATTGGTTTGCAAACCCTGACGAGCATACTTGGAAATGTACATTTTGCCTATTTCAGAGTTAAAAAAGACAATTAAATAGAGTCTTTTAACTTGAGCTTCGTCAAACCTTAAAATAGAAACAGCTTGATTAATATTGGCTTCAAAATCATGATCAAAAATAGCACATCTTCCTACCGTACCAGCAATTGAAAAAAGTACATCATTTTTCTTGACTTTTGTTTTTTTCAAGGTGAGATCATGAACATATCTTTTAATAAAAATAAAGTTATTTGTGTCAACTTCTCCATCTTTAAGATCAACTGCTCTTATAAAAGGAATACCATCATCTTCATCTGTATAATCATCACCACCCGCTTTAGGAGTTGCACCACTAGAAACAGGGTAATTAATTAAATCACGAATTTTTATCAATTTGAAATCCTTAAAATAATTATCAATTTCATCATATTTCGGTTGATAATACTCAGCATCCAAGCGTCCAGAAGACAAAAAAGACTCAGAAAAACTTTTAACTGCGATGCTTTCTTCGGTGGGTTGCCAATCTTTTAAACCAAGTTCTGTTAATAGTAAATCTTCAGCTTGTTGGTAGATTATTTTACTTTTTTTCACTTCTATAGATGATTGATTGACTAACCGTTCTATTATTTTCTGAAAGTAATCAGACAGAACGGGAAAAAGAATATTTTTTAAGTAGTAAGGTGCTACTTCAGGCTGTACGCCTCCATACATCCCCTTGTTAATTTGCTCTTTTCCATAAATAGTATTTAGAAAAACTGCTAGAAATGACTGGTTAATTATTTTGTTTCTGGCTCTTCGTTACTTGCTTAATTGATTAGTTCGCTCTAGATAAAAAACAATTGACAAAAATCGCTAAATCCCTTTCTATATAAGGGTTCCATCCCTTATAACCCCCGTCCATTGCATAACACAAACCGAAGAGCCTTGTTTCTTAAGATCAAAACGTGAGATGATGCAATCGCTTGTATTTCCTCATTAAAAATTAAAGTATCTCCAAAATTTGCACCAGTTCTTGTGATCAGAATATCATTTTTTTTTATTTCATTCTTAGATAATTTTTCCGCATCTTCTAGAGATATATATACCTGATTCGATAAATCGACTCTTAACGGACGTAAGTTTTGAGTTCTAAAAAACAAGACTCCTGATAAATCATCTTCTACATACTCTCGCTTAATTTCTGTTGGATGAATAATTATAGGTTGTGTTTCACTCAGTCTCATAGATTGGGGTAATTCATTAATTTTGTCCTCAATCTGAAAGTATTTTCTTTTAAAAAACTCACTATCAAATCGAAAATTAATATTATGCTCAAGTACCTGAATAAATGAAATTTCTGTTGCTTCCAACCTATCCATTAACTGCTGATATTTAACCGCATCAAAAGCTCCCCCCCTGTCCCCCTTATTAAGGGGGGTGGCGTTAGCCGGGGGGATCTCAAAAAAACTTAAATTCTCCTTTTTAGCAAACTCAATAAAGGCCTCAGCGATACCATCTTCCGTTAATCCATCATGATTAAAAAGATCATGATCCACAATCCAATGATTATGTTTATCTAAGAGAAAATCCCCCGAATCATCAGACACTTTAACATAAACTTTTTCTCCAGAATTATCCTTGCCTGACTTCTGCATCGTCGCAAAAAAGATATTATAATCATCCTGACGAGGACAAAGTGCGCCTATTTGGGGATCATCATTCCATTTTTGCACCAATAACACCGAGGTTTTTGTTCCTGTATGGGGTTTAAAAGTATTACCATGTAATCCCACCACTGCTAAAATTCGACATCTTTCGGCAATAAAATCCCGAATATTCTTATCAGAGGAATTATTAAAGCGTCCTTGGGGTAAAACTATCGCCATTCTTCCCCCCGGTTTCAAAAAGTCTAGATTGCGCTCAATAAATAAAATATCGCGTCCTACCTTAGTTTCCCATTTACCGTTAGGCTTTTTTGCTAAGTCATAACGAGCAATCATGCGCGGTTCTTTGATGTCACCCGCAAAAGGTGGATTTGCCATCAAAATATCGAATTGAAACTCTCTATAGTCTGGACTTCCCTTTGGACGGAGTTTTTTCAAGCGTCTGAAACCTTCATGATAAACATCATCCCATTCTTCCTGTTGCGTCACCTCATCCCATAATTCATAATCTAGGGTGTTTAAATGTAGTACATTTGTCTGTCCATCTCCAGCAATCAGATTGAGGGTTCGTGCTACTCTCACCGCTTTTTCATCAAAATCAATAGCAAACACCTTTTCTTCCACATATTCCTTACAACGGGGTGGCTTTTCTTCCAATGAAAATAAATGACTTGCTTCTAATCCCTCATCCTCTAGAATCTGCCGCCAAACATGAAAGATTGTATGTACTGGAAAACCCGATGAACCAGCTGCGGTATCAATCATATATTCATCTTCTTGGGGGTTAAGCATCTTCACACACAGATCAATCACATAACGAGGGGTGAAAAACTGTCCTTTTTCCCCTTTACTGCTTTGATTGATTAAATACTCAAATGCTTCATCAATTACATCTAAATTAGAGTTAAATAGCTTCACATTCTCTAAGGATGACACACAAACCGATAAGTGAGAAGGTGTCAGACTAATCTTAGCATCCTCACTAAATACCCCTGGCCATTTTTTCTTAGCTTTGTCAAAAAGATCCTGAATTTTCGTTTTTAATGCGCTTTCTGTTTGTCCTGTATTACGAAACTCCAGAGAACGAGTAGAACGTCGATTACCCTGTCCAGAATACCATTCATCATAGAGCTTGGCAAAAATCAGTTTAAATAATTCCTCAAAGACATCTACCCCCGCATTTGCTAATACCTCATCTTCCATTTCTTCGATTAGCGTTTTCAGAGATTTATTTTCTTTGACTAACTTATCATTGGCGATTAAATCATCTAAAGTGAACTTAATCTGGAGAATATCTGCTAGGGTTTGATTAGAGTTAGGGATATCTGGAATATCTTCAAAATAATTGGGATCTTTGCGTTGATAATAGGAAATCTGATCGCCATTCGTCCAGACAGCCATCGGCGAACCTGTGCCGTTACAATAGGAACGTAGTTGTGCTTTTCCTTCCTTGAGCTTGGGTTTTTTTACCTCTACTAAAATATAAACTGTGTTCAGGCGATCTTTGTCCATCACCGCAATATCTGCTCGTTTTACCTCTCTACCAAAATTCACCCCATACTCCACCTGAATGCGACTGAGAGGATAATGTAAGCGATCGCCTAAAACCCTTAAATATAATTGTCTAATCGCTTCTTCTGGGGTAAGTTTAATCTCTTTTTTCCGTACTAAGCAAATTGTATAGGGAGCTTCCCCATTTTTCGTCTTTTTAAGCGTAATTGTCTGCTCTAATTGCTCAATTTCTGCTGGCGTAAACTGGGACAACTTATAACTTGAGTCTTTGAGAATATCAGCTAATTTCATAGGTTAAAGATGATAGAGATAAATAAAGATTTTTATACCGAGCCTTGAAAGAAATCCCAGCCTTGACAAATTGAGTTAAGTAATCTACTGATGCGAGAATTTTCCCTGTACAAGCCGGTAGGCATGACTTGAAATCATTGTATTCTTGGCTATTAACTTAAGTTAAAGGTATATGGGGACTTAACTTTTCCATTGGATCGAATTTTTTAAGATTCTTTCGATGTTTGCGGTTTCTCATCTCGGCAAAAGCGAGCAAACAGCGATCGCATTTGGGGCAGCTTTGCTGTGGCAATTGTCCGTGACTCAATATCTGTAATAATCTAATACAGCCCTTGTAAACCTTCTTTAAGCTCTGGGTTTTCGTCTTGATCGAGATGCACAAAATCGCCCTTAGATGAGAATTAGTTTACAAAAATTTACATTTGGAGATAAGGAGCAATGAGTCAAGTTTCCGGTACAGATGTTCCCGATTTGGGTCGTCGTCAATTTATGAACCTGTTGACCTTTGGTACAATTACCGGAGTAGCGGCGGGTGCTTTGTATCCGATTGTTAAGTATTTTATTCCCCCCTCGGCCGGTGGTACGGGGGGCGGTGTCACCGCTAAAGATGCCCTAGGCAATGATGTGATTGTCAGTCAATTTCTGGGAAGCCATAACCCTGGCGATCGCACCTTAGCCCAAGGTTTAAAAGGCGACCCCACCTATTTAGTCGTCCAAGAAGACAAAACCCTGGCCAACTATGGAATTAACGCCGTCTGCACCCACTTAGGTTGTGTGGTGCCTTGGAATGCCAGTGAAGAAAAATTCATGTGTCCTTGCCACGGTTCCCAGTACAATGCCGAAGGAAAAGTAGTTCGCGGTCCAGCGCCTCTATCCTTAGCCCTCGCCCATGCCAACGTCACCGATAATGATAAAGTCGTCTTCTCCACTTGGACGGAAACCGACTTCCGCACTGGTGAAGAACCCTGGTGGTCCTAGATTATTCAATGTGACGAGATTTGGAATTATTCAACCGATAGAGATGAGAACATTCAACTTTTTAAGTTTCCCGCAAGTCCACAGACAAGCCCTAGTGAAAGCTGTCCTCGTGGCGATCGCTACCGTTTCCCTACTCCTAACCAGCGATGTCATTAACCCCCAATCTGCCCAAGCATATCCTTTTTGGGCGCAACAAACCGCCCCGGAAACCCCCAGAGAAGCGACCGGTCGGATTGTCTGCGCGAACTGCCATTTAGCCCAAAAACCCGCCGAAATTGAAATCCCCCACTCGGTATTACCCGATAGCGTCTTTGAAGCAGTGGTAAAAATCCCCTACGATCCCACCAGTCAACAGGTGTTAGGAGACGGATCGAAGGGGGGTTTAAACGTCGGTGCAGTCTTAATGCTACCGGATGGTTTTAAAATCGCACCCCCCGATCGCATTCCCGAAGAAATGCAGGAAAAACTCGGTGGAGTCTATTTCCAATCCTACAAAGAAGGTCAAGATAACGTGGTTATCGTCGGCCCCTTACCCGGTGATCAATACAAAGAAATCGTTTTCCCCGTCCTGGCCCCCGATCCTAGCCAAAATAAAGGTATTCACTTCGGTAAATATGCTGTGCATTTAGGGGCCAATCGTGGTCGCGGTCAAGTGTACCCCACCGGTGAACCCAGCAATAATAACGCTTTCAAAGCTTCTACCGCAGGTACAATTAGCCAGATCAGCAAAACCGAAGCCGGTGGTTATGAAGTCACCATCACTTCTGAAGCTGGCCCCGTGGTGGAAAATATTCCCGCAGGTCCTGAGTTAATCGTCTCGGAAGGTCAAGTGATCGAAGTGGGACAATTTTTAACCAGTAACCCCAATGTTGGCGGTTTTGGTCAAAAAGAGACGGAAGTTGTCCTACAAAATCCCGGCCGGATCAAAGGATTAGTTTTATTCCTCGGTGGCATTATGTTATGCCAAATCCTCTTAGTTATTAAGAAAAAACAAGTGGAAACAGTACAAGCGGCCGAAATGAATTTCTAATCGCAATATTTCGGTTATTTTTGCTAGAAAGCGGGTTATTTGCCCGCTTTTTAGCTTTGAGTCAGGAAAATGCTCACCGCTCGCTGCCGTCTGATACAATCGGTTCAACTTAACCGATAAGTGTCAATTTTTTATGAATCAGTCGCTTGTTCCAGTCATTCTCGCCGGTGGTAAAGGGGAACGTTTTTGGCCCCTCAGTCGTCTAGCGCGTCCGAAACAGTTTCTCTGTCTTGATGGTAGTGGTCGCAGTCTTTTACAAGCAACAGCCGATCGTCTATTATCTTTAGGGGCAGGTTGGGAAAATCTCTGGGTAATTACCGCTAGTGCGATCGCTGATGGTGTCCGCGAACAACTGCCCGATTTACCGGAGAGTAACCTATTAGTGGAACCGGTGGGCAAGGATACAGCCCCGGCTGTGACTTGGGCTACCTTAGAAGTGGCAAAACGTTATGGTAAGGAAGTGGCGATCGGTTTTTTTCCTGCCGATCATTATATTGGTAATCAAGAGGCTTATATTAACACTTTAAAAGCGGCCGTAGAAGTGGCCGTCAGCCAAAAAGCGATCGTTACTTTAGGGATTAAACCCGATTATCCCTCCACCGGTTACGGTTATATCGAACAGGGAGAAAATCAGGGCGAATTTAATGGTTTACCCGTGTATAAAGTGAGTCGTTTTACGGAAAAACCTGATCGCAGCACGGCCGAAAAATTCCTAGAAACGGGACTTTTTAGCTGGAATAGCGGAATGTTTATCTTTCAGGGACAAGTGGTTTTAGAGGAGCTAAAAACCCACGCTAATAATATTTTACAACCTCTGAGCGATCGGGGCATCGCTGCCTATGAGGATTTAGAGAAAAAAAGTATTGATTATGCTTTGATGGAAAAAACCCAACTCGCTTACGTTTTACCCGCTAATTTCGGTTGGGATGATCTGGGAGATTGGAATTCTCTGGAAAGATTACTGGAAGCAAAGGGCAAAAATATTGAACTGGCCAATCATGTCGGTTTGGACACGGAAGGGGCTATTATCTATGCTAGTGATCGGGAAGAAGTGATCGTTACTATTGGTTTAAAAGATCTGGTAATTGTTCGCGACGGTAAAGCGACTCTCGTTGTCCACAAAGATCGTACCCAAGATATTAAACAGGTTCTCAAACAATTACAAACCGATCCCAAATTAGAGAAATTGTTATAGGATCGATAAGTACCTAAGTAGGGTTTGCTGAAAAAGGTTTTCGTGGGGGCAGGGTGTGGGGTGTGGGGTGTGGGGTGTAGGGTTTTACCGATTTTGAGGTAGTCAGTTACCTAATTTTCAGGGAAAAAGTCCAGGAATTTTACCCCCGATCACTCCAATGGTCAGCACTTTTTGAGGAAAAAAAAGTCTAAAAGCCTTTTTTTCAGTAATCAGTGATCAGTAAACAGTAACCAGTAACCAGTGAAAAGACAGTAGGAAACTTCTATTTAATACTGCTCACTTAAAACTCAAATCTGATCACTGATAACTGATAACTGATAACTGAAAGGGGTACATCTCATTTTTGTAAATCTACTAAGTTGGGATTTTTTAAGGGAAACTTCCTACTAAAATCGGGCGTTACTTTCGGTTTTATCGCTCAATCCAAGCTTTTGGGGGGTTCTACCCCCCAAACCCCCCGTTGGGGGCGTGGCGCCGCCCCCAAACCCCCCGCGCATTAGTTTTTCGGTGGGATGCTTACAGGCAGCTGCTGATATATCTGTAATAATTTAAAAGTCACTGATAATTGCTGATTATCGGTGTTCCTGCAAATGTGGGATGCACCCATCGATAAGTACCTAACTTACCCACTGATAAACTGATAACTGATAACTGATAACTGATAACTGATAACTGATAACTGATAACTGATAACTGATAACTGATAATACTGTGTTCTCACTCCCCCAAACCAGTCAAAGACAAAAAGAAATCCTTGAGATAGTTCTCGGCAACGGTTGGGACTATATGCGCGGGGTTTTAACCCTAGGAAAAACAGAAAATCCCCAGATTCCTACCCCAGAAGTTCTCAAAAAAATCCTCGTGGAATTGGGGCCTTTTTATGTCAAATTGGGACAGTTACTTAGTACCCGTCCCGATCTGCTACCTGCTAATTATATCGAGGCTTTAACTGCCCTACAAGCGCAAGTTCCTCCCGTTGCTTGGACGGATATAGAAATAGTCATCACCGAACAGTTAGCCAAACCGATCGAAGAGGTATTTAAGTATATTAATCCCCAACCGATCGCCGCAGGATCAATCGGGCAAATTCATCGGGCAACTTTATTATCTGGGGAGGAAGTAGCGATTAAAGTCTTGCGTCCTGGAATCGAAAAAATTGTCGCCCAAGATAGTGCCTTAATTAAGGGAATTGCTGATTTAGTTGCCCTAACAGAATTTGGTCAAAGTTATGACGTTGTTAACTTAGCAGAGGAGTTTATTAAAGCAGTCAATGCGGAATTAGATTTCACCCAAGAAGGTCATTATACTGACCAATTACGCTATAATTTAACCCAGAGTCGGTGGTCAGAACCCAAGCAGTTAGTTATTCCTAAAATTTATTGGCACTTAACTAATTCCAAGCTATTAGTGTTAGAATGGTTAGAAGGAAAACAAATTTTAGAGGCTGATGTTTCTAGACCGCCAACTGAGCAAGCAATTTCCCAAAGAAAAAGCGAAATAACTAGGATTTTGTTTCGGTCATTTTTTCAACAAATTTATATTGATGGCTTCTTTCATGCCGATCCTCACCCGGGTAATATTTTCTATCTTGATGATGGTAGAGTGGCTTTAATTGACTGTGGTATGGTGGGCAGATTAGACCCGCAAACTCAACAAATTTTAACAGAATTGTTATTGGCAATTGTTGACTTAGATGCCAAAAGATGCAGTCAACTAACTATTAAACTATCCGAGTCAGTCGTGCCGATTACTTTAGTACAATTAGAGGTGGATTATGAGCGGATGTTGCGAAAATATTATAACCTCAATTTAAATCAAATTAACTTTAGTGAGGTGGTTTATGAACTTTTGCAAATTGCCCGTCGCAATAGAATTAAACTTCCGGGTAATTTAGGTTTATTTGCCAAAAGTCTCGCTAATCTAGAAGGAACTGCCCGAAAATTTAATCCTGATATTAATATCCTGGAGGAAGTCAAACCGCTATTAACTAATATTCTTGAACAACAGTTAATCGGTAGCACTCCCCTACAAACTGCCCTAAGAACAGTTTTAGACTTGAAATCTTTTTCCCTGAAATCTCCCCGTCAAATCGAAGTTTTACTAGATGGTTTAACCTCGGAAACTTTAAATGTTAATCTGAAAATTCGCGACTTAGATAATCTCCGTCGCAGTTTAGATAATTCCGCCAATCGACTAGCTTTTAGTGTGATTATTGGTTCCTTAATTATCGGGGCTGCTATTGTTACGGCCAGCACCCAATCTCGGCAATTAACTATTATTAGTACCGTATTATTTGCTACAGCTAGTTTTATCGGTTTATGGTTAGTTGTCGGTATCCTGCGATCAGGAAGATTGCGCTAGAAATTATCGCCATTAAATTAAGATTTGTTGTTGTAAAAATTTCGCCCACCGACTGGCTAATTCAACTTCAGTAAAGGGAATTCTTTCAGGCGATCGCTCCTTAAAGATAAATTCTAGGCAAGGGGAACCCTGCGGGGGAAGAGCATCTAAATCCACCACTTGATTATTAACTAACAGACGGATTTCTTTGACCTCCTCTAGGGAAAAAGTTTGTAAATTAATCACTCCCTTACGAGTTGGCTTTCCCCAAGTGATAATTTTATCTTTTTGACCTAAGACAGAATATATATCATACTTAGCTCGCTCGAAGTTTTCCGCCCATTGTCGATAGATTTCCACTTTTTGGTATTCATTCCAACCACTCCAAGCCAACCAAATAAATAGAATTAATAAAGGTGTCCACAATAACCCGCGTTCCATAAACTATCGCCCCAAAATACCAGTCAATTAATCGTATTTTATGCTAAGTGGGTGGGTGGAATTAAATATAAGATGAACGGAGGTTGGGTTGAAGCATGAAACCCAACGCCCGCATGGGTTACGCTACCGCTAACCCATCCTACAAATAATTGTGCCTCCCTACTTAATTGGCAGCAAGGGATTATACTAGGGTTTGCGGCAAAAAGTTTTTCGGTGGTGGCAGGGTGTGGGGAAGGAAACCTCTTTCATCTGCGGTGGTGAAAATTTTTTCATCGGGACTGACTTGCTGATGCGGAAAAAAGGGCAGACAAAAGCCTACCCTAGGATTAATAATTAATCAATCAAACCTTAGACATCGTAGTAGAGAGAGAACTCGTAGGGGTGAGGACGTAAGCGCATCGGGTTAACTTCGTTATCGAGTTTGTAGGTGATCCAGTTTTGGATAAAGTCTTCGGTAAAGACACCAGAATCGGTCAAGAAAGCGTGATCTTTTTCGAGACTTTCCAGAGCTGCTTCTAGAGAACCAGGGGTAGAGGGTATTTTTGACAATTCTTCGGGGCTGAGTTCGTAGATATCCACATCGAGAGGTTCCCCTGGTTCGATTTGATTTTTAATTCCATCGATACCCGCACAGAGCATAGCTGCAAAAGCGAGGTAGGGGTTAGAAGTCGCGTCAGGACAACGGAATTCTAAACGTTTAGCTTTTGGGTTGCTTCCCGATAAAGGAATCCGAATCGAAGCGGAGCGATTACCTTGGGAGTAAGCCAGGTTTACAGGGGCCTCAAAACCGGGGACGAGACGCTTGTAAGAGTTGGTGGTGGGGTTAGTTAAAGCTAAGAGTGCGGGAGCGTGTCTAAGCAAACCACCGATGTAGTGCAGTGCCATTTGGCTAAGTCCGGCGTATTTATCCCCAGCGAACAGGGGTTGACCATCTTTCCAGATAGACTGGTGAACGTGCATCCCGGAACCGTTATCACCAAAGATGGGTTTAGGCATAAAGGTGACGGTTTTACCGTATTTCTTCGCCACGTTCTTAATGCAGTATTTGTAGGTCATCAAGTAGTCAGCGGCCCGTACTAGGGTAGAGAATTTAATCCCTAACTCGTTTTGACCACCAGTAGCGACTTCATGGTGATGTTTTTCGATGGGAACTCCGCAGTCGGCCATGGTTAAGAGCATTTCCGTGCGAATATCTTGAGAGGTGTCGGTGGGACTAACGGGGAAATAACCCTGTTTGTAGGCGGGTTTATAGGCAAGATTTCCCTCTTTTTCGTCCTTACCGCTATTCCAACGACCTTCGACACTATCCATATAGTAATAGCCTGCGTTGGCGGTTTGGTCGAAACGAGCGCTATCAAAGAGGAAAAATTCCGCTTCCGGTCCAAAATATACGGTATCACCTAAACCGGTACTGCTAAGATAATCGATCGCTTTCTGAGCAATAGAGCGAGGATCGCGGCTATACCATTCACCAGTTCTCGGTTCTTTGATGCTACAGATCATGCTTAGGGTAGGTTCCTTGTAGAAGGGATCGATCCAAGCAGTGGTAGGATCGGGAACCATGGCCATATCGGATTCGTTAATTGCTTTCCAACCGCGAATACTGGAACCATCGAAGGCAACACCATCGCTGAAAGAGCTTTCATCGATTTGATCGTAGTAGAACGAGCAATGTTGCCAGATACCTGGCATATCAATAAATTTCAGGTCGATAATCTTAATATTGTTGTCCTGAATCATTTTCAAGACTTCTTGTGGCGTTTCGGGCATGGAAAACTCCTTTGACGTATGAATCGGTTCTTAAGCTTCTCAAAAAATCCATCCTAAACAGTCACTTTGACCAGTTTTGTATTTTTCGATACAAAATCTTTGATCCTAGCTTGAAAAAATCTGTAATTTCCTTGTTCAGGTCGGTAATTGCTCCGAATGGCGATTTGCCTATCAGCTTCTACTGCCCCTTGCCCTACTTAGGGTCTGCTGAATAAATCTTGTTCGAGCTGCCAGTCATCACCGTCCGGCCCTGGCCGTGAGGATGTCAAACACTTAACCAGACATTTTGTCCTTAAATTCTGAAATATAACGTCTGCTTAACCCGGAACGATCAAAGCGTTAGATTAGAAAGAGTCCTTTTTTTAGAGATATTTAAACCTGATGGTCTGGCCTTTTAAACCGAAAACCCACAAACAAATCGCTCGAATAGAAATTACAGGTGCAATTGCCTCCGATACCCGCAAAAGAGTCTTAAAAGCCCTAGAAATCGTCAAAGAAAGGCAATATCCCGCCCTACTTCTCCGCATTGACTCCCCCGGGGGAACCGTGGGGGATTCCCAAGAAATTTATGAAGCATTGAAGCGGTTACAAAAAAACACGAAAATAATCGCTAGTTTTGGCAATATTTCCGCCTCTGGCGGCGTTTATATCGGTATGGGAGCTAATTATATTATGGCTAACCCCGGCACGATTACTGGCTCGATCGGTGTTATCCTCAGAGGGAACAATCTGGAAAGATTGTTGGATAAGGTGGGAGTTTCGTTTAAAGTGATTAAATCGGGCCCCTATAAAGATATTCTCTCCTTCGATCGAGAATTAACTGATGAGGAAGAAAGAATTCTTCAGGATATGATCGATACCAGTTATCAGCAATTTCTGCAAACCGTCGCCGGAGCGAGAAATTTAGATGTCAATCAGGTGAAAAGTTTTGCCGATGGGCGCATTTTTACCGGCCAACAGGCGTTAGAATTAGGAGTGGTTGATCGCTTGGGAACCGAGGAAGATGCCCGACTTTGGGCGCTAGAATTGGCAGGATTACCCCCAGATAAAACTAAATGTCAGACTATCGAAGAACCGAAACCCCTCCTCAGTCGTCTGACGGGCAATCGTTCCCCAATACCCCTAGGATTACAAAAAACCCTACAGCGCCTAGAATTTGAATTGGAAGTTAACGGACAACTATTGTGGTTATACCGACCCTGATGGCCAGATTAAAGTCGAGAAAAAGGGCGCGTTAACCCCTAAAATTGACTCATCAGGATTAGCGGAGGATGACAATCGTGCAGTGGAAGGTTCGAGCCATTCGGGGAGCAACGACAGTAACGGCTAATACTATTGAAGCTATACGAGAAGCAGTAACAGAACTCCTCGAAGCGATCGAAATCCACAATAGTCTCGATCCCGATGATATTGTTAGTGTTATCTTTACGGCAACTCAGGATTTAGACGCGATTTTCCCCGCCGCTATCGCTCGCGAACGTCCCCATTGGCAAAATGTCCCCCTCCTCGATGTGCAACAGATGCACGTCGCTGGTAGTCTGGACAAGTGTATTCGCGTAATTCTCCACGTTAATACTCCCAAACTACAAGGGGAAATGCAGCACGTCTATCTGCAAGGGGCGAAAAATCTTCGCCCCGATTGGCAGATTTCTCCAGTAACTATTAATCGCTAAAATCTTCGATAACTGACTAAATCCTCATTTCCGACAGCCAACTCAAAATTAATTGATTAACTTTTTCGGGATGTTCATCGTGGGGACAGTGACCAGCTTTGGCAATCGGATAAAATTGGGTATTATTTCCCATTTTAGCTCTTTCTTGGTAAATTACCGAACCGGCGATCGGTGTCCAAGGGTCATCCTCTCCCCAGAGTACCAATAAAGGGCGATCGATTTGCGGTAATAATTCCTGGGGAGAAGGTCCGGGGGGTGCCGTCAACACCGATGCGAACACTCCCCACGCACCCGCATCACAGGAGGGTTGATAGAGAATTTCGACTAATTCCTCGGTAATCGCAGTATGATCCCGATAAACCTGTTTTAAGGTGTTACGGATGCGATTTTTCTGCCTTACCTGTTCAAAAATAAACTTTCCTGTCACGGGAGAACTAACTAAACCGGTAAAGGCAGCCATGATTAAACGCAAAGGGAAATTTAATTCTTCGGGACGATGGTTTAATCCGCCGGCACAGTTGATAATTACTCCTCCGGCAGTGATTTCGGGAGATTCTGCCATCAGCATTAAGGTAATCAGTCCTCCGATGGAATTACCGATAAATACCGTCGGTTTGGCCATTTTTTCCCGCCAAAAGTCTTGTATTTGCCGCAGCCAAAGGTTGAGACTATAATCTAAAGCGGGCTTATCCGCACCCCCAAATCCCAAAAGATCTAGCGCATAGACTTGATAGCCATTTTCCGCTAAAACGGGGATATTTTTGCGCCAATGACCGATAGATGCCCCAAAACCGTGAATTAATACTAGGGGTTGTCCTTCTCCCCCCACAGTGTAGGGGATGGTGTGACCTTGCCATGTCCAAGACAATTGTTCTAAGCTAGTCCCAGTGAGCGGAGATTGTCGTGCCATTGTATGAAGTTTTATTAAGTGATAGGTAAATTATAGAGTAAAAATCAGCCGAGAATTTATGCCACAACGCCAGACTTTTACCAATAACTCGATGGCAATTTCCTATTTACAATGGAGCGATCGAGGTATGCCTCTATTATTATTGCACGGCATGGCGGATCATGGTTTGGTTTGGTCAAGTTTGGGCGATTATTTAAGCTCAAATTATCAAGTTATTGCCCCAGATTTGCGGGGACATGGGGAAAGCGGTAAACCGGCAACCGGTTATCACTTTCAGGATTATATCGGCGATTTAAGGGCTTTAATTAATCATTTAGGTTGGACGCAAGCACATATTTTAGGTCATTCTTGGAGTGCTAAAATAGCGGCAATTTGGGCAACTCAACAGCCGGAAGTATTTAAGAGTTTAATTTTAGTCGATCCCTTTTTTATCGATAAAATGCCTAGTTGGATTAGGATAACTTTTCCAATTCTCTATCAAGTTTTGCCCTTTTTAAAGATTACTCGCTCCTTTGATAGTTATCAGAGCATAGAGGCGATCGCTCGTCAATTAAAACAATATAAAGGTTGGTCAAATCTACAGCAAGAGGTGTTTAAAAATGCCATCGAACAAAAAGCTGATGGCAGTTGGAGCGGTAAATTCACTTTATCGGCACGGGGGGAAATTTTTGAGGATGTCATGGGGTTTGCCGGATTAACTAAAACTTTAGATATTCCCAGTTTATTAATCCTTCCCCAACAGGGATTAAATCGCACTGCTTGGCAAATTCAATCCTACAAAAAGTATTTAACTTCTCTAGAGATTAAAAAAATACCGGGTAATCATTGGGCATTTTTAGGGGAACCTGAAACTTTTAATCAAGCGGTGGCCGAGTTTTTATCCTTTCGGGAAATTGTATGATTAGCGGAGAGAACGAATCTGCAATTGGTAATAATCCCCGTCTAAACCTTGATTCTGCTTGTTATTAACCGAATTAAGCTGTTTTTGCAGTGCCAAAATCCGATCGCCGGTAGCAGGATGGGTGCTGAGAATTGTCGGGGTAGAACCGCCTTGTTGTGCTAATTTTCCCATAAAGGAGATCATGGCCTTGGCTGCATAACCGGCCTCAGCTAGATTGTTTAAACCCAGTCGGTCCGCTTCTAATTCATCCTTGCGACTATTGGGCAGATTATAGGCGAGATTGACTCCCAATTGTACCCAAGTTTTTGTGTCTAATCCCGCCGCGCTCAGAAGTCCTTGGGCGAGGGCAGTATTGCGTAATTGGGTGATAGAATGACGACCGACGATATGGCCGATTTCATGGGCAATCACGCTGGCTAATTCCGCCTCATTATCAGCAGTTTTAATCAATCCCGTGTGTAAATAGACAAATCCGCCCATAGTAGCGAAGGCGTTAATGCTATTGTCGCGCACCACTTGAAAAGTGTAGGGAAGGTCAGGGCGATCGCTAGTTGCCGCTAATCGCTGTCCGATTTCTTGGACATATTGGTTAATTCTGGCATCTTTGGAGAGTTTTACCTTACCTGATTCTAATAAACCCTGATTAATCTGCCTACCGAGGGCGACTTCCTGCTGAGGAGAAATAGTGGCAAGTTGAATAACCTGCACACCGCGAAAAAGTAAATCCATCCACGAGCGCCCGAAACTGGGTTGGGGATTGATCATCCCGATACTCAGGGTGAGCAGCAGCGTAATCAGGGTTAATAGCCAAAAACGGCAGAAAATAGGGCGCATAGACGATTCGATCCCATAAAAACCTCATTCCCATTCTAGACAGTCAATATCACCCTTTGCCTGTTACTGTCCCCGATTGGTTTGATAGACGTAAAAGTTAAATAAATCGAATAAACTGCCAACAAAAGCAAAGGTGACAGCGATGGTTAACATTCCTTGTAGGGGATAACCGTCGCCGAAAATGGTTAAAAATTGCAGTATTTGGCTAAAACCGGTCTGAGAAACCCAAGTAAAGCCAGGGACATGACTGGTGGCCAATAAAGCAGCTAAAATAGAACCTACCAAGAGGACGGGGGCAACAAAACTTAATAGGGTGGAAAATAGCAGCGAACGGAGCAAAGTAAGCATGGGTGCTGATCTCCAGAGAATTAGCGGGCGATCGAACGGGAATAGGAATCTACACTCGCTCCCCTATAGAATATACGTTCATCTCGGCTAGGGGCGGTTTGTTAAAAAATCTTAAAATATCATTAAGATTCTTGGTTAAGAACGATTAAGTGGTAGACAAAAGTCAACCCGATAATTGCTGGGGCAGCCTTTTTCAGTGATCAGTGAGGGGTGGGGAAGTGGGGAAGTGGGGAAGTGGGGAAGTGGAGGAATTTAAACACCCCAAAACCCCAAAACCCCAAAACTCCCCGCAACGCGCACGCAGTGACCACCCTATTTCCTGACTCGGAGACTCGGAGACTCGGAGACTCGGAGACTCGGAGACTCGGAGACTCGGAGACTCCTGATAACTGATAACTGATAACTGGTAACTGATAACTGGTAACTGATAACTGGAACTACCTGAAGCATTGATCCCCGTGGTGTGGTACTGTCAATTCAGTGTATTTATCGGCACTGGCTTAAGATTTGTCGCTATTGTCCTCCCCTTCTCCTGTCGCTGTTTTTGAGGCTTTCTATGACCGACATTCCCTTCACCCTAGACCAACTGAGAATTCTCAAAGCGATCGCTGCCGAAGGAAGCTTTAAACGGGCGGCAGATACCCTGTATGTATCTCAACCGGCGGTCAGTCTTCAGGTACAAAACCTCGAAAAACAGCTAAATGTGCCGTTATTTGACCGGGGCGGTCGGAAAGCCCAATTAACAGAAGCGGGACACCTACTCTTAAGCTACGGCGAAAAAATTATCACTCTCTGTCAAGAAACCTGTCGGGCGATCGAAGATCTACAAAATCTGCAAGGGGGAACCCTAATCATCGGTGCTTCCCAAACCACAGGAACCTATCTTCTTCCCCGCATGATCGGGATTTTTCGGCAAAAATACCCAGAAGTATCCGTACAGCTACAAGTTCATTCCACCCGTCGCACCTCTTGGAGCGTTGCTAACGGTCAAGTGGATTTAGCCATTATCGGGGGAGAAGTTCCCGCCGAATTACAAGAAACCCTGCGGATTATCCCCTACGCAGACGATGAACTGGCTTTAGTCCTGCCTATTTTTCATCCTCTGTCTAAGGTAGAAATGATTCAAAAAGAGGATTTATATCGACTAAAATTTATCACCCTCGATTCCCAATCGACGATTCGCAAAGTCATCGACAAGGTTTTAACCCGTTGCGAGATCGATACCAAACGCTTAAAAGTGGAGATGGAACTTAACTCGATCGAGGCGATTAAAAATGCCGTACAATCCGGTTTAGGGGCGGCTTTTGTCTCGGTGACAGCGATCGAAAAAGAACTACAAATGGGAGTTATCCACGCTACCCGAATTAAAGATGTGGAAGTACGACGCACTTTGTCGGTAATTATTAACCCGAATCGCTATCGCTCGAAAGCTGCCGAAGCTTTTACCCTAGAAATACTACCCCAATTCTCCACCTATCCGGAATATCTGGCTGACGACCACAACTTTGAACCGATTCCTAACTCGCAACCCGCCGAAATTATGAGTAAATAGGGTTTGCTGAAAAAGTCGCTCAAAGAATTATGCTATTGAGTGCCAATAATTTGTCGCCCAAGTGATAAGTTTTACTTGAGTAAAATCACTTTTAACATAATTTTTATTAAAGCGTTGGCGGCATCTTAGTTCATGTGTTCGCCGAAAAAGCCCGAAAGACAAAAAAAGCCCAAAAAACTGCCGAAGCAGTCGGGAAAGATTGACAACCAAAAAGGTAAGAGCAATGGACGTTTCTGAAGTTTCAGGTAGTTTTGTCATGCACAGATTTAAACCAAATCTTCTCTTAGCTTGTCCGAATTTCCCTTCTATTGCATTGCGAAAACTCTCGTCCTCTTGAGCTTGTTTTTTTAGTTCAGCGCTTCGATTCTTCGGTGGTCTTCCCAATGGTAATCCACTTAATCTTATTCCTCTTGCTTGGTGCGCGTTCCCTGACGCCGTGCGACGGCGCGGGGTCGCATCCGCTTCCTTACACCATGCCAAGTTTTCTCTGGTTCGATAAATTTTATCGACATGAACGGATTGCTGGCTAACAACCATAAGTCTCTTTAAAGTTTTCTACTTGCGCTTTCAAATCTTGAGATTCATTAAAGTTTTCCCAAGACAAACGGTGTAAAAATACATAATTATCGACACAAGACACCGAGAGCTTTGCGCCAAATTCCATCGGTTTTCCAGCTTTGCCTCTGACAATAGGACGTACATGAGGTTGACTTAAACTGACAATTCTCTGGTCAACCCTTGTTTTTTTCTCTGACCACATCTCCCGTTGTTGACGAGAGACTTCTTCAATGACTAATAGCAGTTTATATTGTCTTTTACTTAAACAAGTTAAGGAGGCTCCTAATTCAATTAGTTGGTCTATATAACCTAAGTTTCTTTGAATATATCCCAGTTGTTGACCAATGGCTTTCCGTCTTTCTTTTTGAGAGGGACGACGTTTTTTAGCGACTTTTAAATAGTTCTTTCTCGCTATTTTTCGGGAAGTTCTTGGTTTCTTAGTTAACTTTTCTTTGACTTCCCGGTAGAGACAATCTAGGATTTTTTCCGTGTTTCTGTGTGGAAACGAGGTCTATACCGATAGAATATCCGCAAAATAGTCCTAAAAGTTTTGCCCAATAAGCACTTCAGGGTTCCATAAGCAAAAATTATCACACAAAGTCGAGAAGAACCCTTGATTTAATAGATCTAAATCTGTGGGATACTTAGGGCTGGCTGAATAAATGTGAAATGTAGGCATGGTAAGGGTTTTGTGGCTTTTCTTGCGAAACAGGTGCAAGATTTTGAGAGAATCGTGCTTCAAAAGCTTGCGTCTTCATCGGCCCGCGTCCTGTAGGGGCGAAGCATTCGGATAGAAAATCTACGGTTTCACCGATAGGTTATTGCCCGAATGCTTCGCCCCTACTTTTTCAGCAGACCCTACTTAATATCAGCGGGCGCACAAGTCGCATCTAATATTAATTTTCCTGCATTGGGCCGCTCACTTTCTTCTCCTCGCTCTTCTGTTCTGGCATCAGATTCTTTGTCATCGAGAATTTCTCGGCCTTTTTTCACCATTTCTTGGTTAATTTTGTTAAGGAGATTTAACTTAATTATTTTCCGAAAATATACCATCATTGAGGCATCAAATGGGGCTTGGGGTTTGATAGTTTGTTAGCCCAAGAAAGTATTTTAGGTAAGGGTTTTCCCTAATTTGTTCGACGGTTTCTCTATCACTTATTCCTAATCTTTCTTGAATAATTAATGCTGCCAATGCTACCCTAAATGGTAAGGCGGGCGCACCCTTGTTTTCGCAGAAGCTTTTTGCGTACTCTTCTTCAAATTTTTCCCAGGGAATTAAGTTGGCCATAATAACCCAACGGTTTTCATCTGATAGTTTTCCGCTCCTCGGGCAGTTCAAATGATTCGGGTTCTGATGGAGTTGCAGTCGAGATACTATACATCTGTACTGAATAAAAAAAAGTGCTTGGCTTTTAGGGTATTTTACATTTTTTTGTGCCTTTTTTCTCGACTTGATTGAGTCGAAACCTTTTTCCTATCGGCATTTCAGGCTTTTTCAGCAAGCCCTAAATACAGAGAACCAGACCTGCTTAACTCGGCTAAACAAGAATTAACAAAGCTAGTGAAAGAGTATTATGAAGGAACCCACTCTAAACAGATTGCCCCCCATCTTTTCCTAACTGAAAATAAATCCCTTTGACCACTGCTGTTATTGTATGTCTTGAATCCGCAAAAGTCCCTATAATTTAGCCAATAACATTATTTTTCTTTTTCTTCAATTAATCCCGATTCAGTTTTTTTCAGTAAATCTGAGGCAAATCTTTCACTAAATCCCACTAAAAAAGCACAGGAAAAGATAAATAAATCCTGACGGGCTTTGTTGGTTATTAAACTAGAAGAATTTTGATCCTGGGCAATCAGGAAATCAATTTTAATCAACGTATTTGAGCTAATTAAACTAAAGATAAAAATACCGAAAATTAGACCAATTAAGGGTCTAAACAAACCAATAAAAAGAGGAATGAGGGGGTCGTCATATTTTTTGTCTGTAAAGTCGATAATTCTGAGTAAAATACTCGCAACACTTCCCAACACTCCTGCTGTTGCCGCATAAACTAAACCATAAAATATATGCCGATTAGGATTTATCGTATCACTCGATGATTTTAACTGTTCTGAATAACTACTAGAAGGAATGGGTACTGGGGAGTTTGCTTGAGGTAATGGTTTTGAAATAAGTGCCTCCTCTTGAGAGGATTTCTGATGTAAATTAGCATCAAATATGTAAATTTCTTCAGCAGAAAACTTGAGGGCAATAATAGATAAAAAAGTTGTCATAGATAAACCTAAAAATATTTTGAATGGGACTGATCTTACAGAATAGATAGAACTAAATCCATTTAAAATATGTCCCCATAAAAAATAGCGACTATTATTAATTTCCTTTTCTAGATTAATTCTGAATCCTCGAATAGCATCAACTCCGACTTTATTGGTTTTTGCCATGAGCAATATATATTTAATTTCCTCTAATAACAAAATAAATTTAGTTGGATCATTGTTAAAAATAAACCAACCAATTTTCCAGCTATTACTTTTTTTATAAATCAAATAATTCAGATGATGAATCTGTTGAACTAAGTTAGCAATTTCTAGTTGTAATTCAGGAGAAATTATCGGCAAAACCTCTAATAAAACTTCCCGAATATCGGCATTTAAGGCGTTAACATCGTCATTTTTTTTTACTGAAGTGGAAGTTATCATATTTTTGGGGACTTTTTAGATTGATTAATAGAATGAAAAGGCTATCTCTCCAGCTTCCCCTTACTCGACGTTGACCCTTCGGCTACGCTCAGGGTCAATCCGTTGCCGGATTTTCTCTATGATAGGGTGGGTTTTCTAGATTACTAAAATTCTAACATAAAGTCCCCCTAGAAAGGGGAGGTTTTAAACCCAGTTTTTTGATAACTTTATAGCCACTTTCTCGTTGTCAAATTAATAAAAAGTTTGACCCTGGATAATTGTGATATATATGTTATATCTCGTTACTTAAAATAAAATTATTCTTAGTTTGAGTTTTTGAATTTACCTCAAAATCCTCTACTCTTAAACAGCTATCTAATTGATTTTGTAATATATTCGTATTAATTGTCTCCGTGCTAATTAATACCAATTGGGTAAAGGGTGGATTATTACCCCATTCCTCGCCTATTTCTAAGGTAATTCTCGGCCCCACTTGTTGCAAAATTACTCCTCTATTGGGATGTTCAACAGTAGATAAAATACCCTTGGCTCGCAATACAGTTACGGGTAATTTCCCTAATATTTTTCGCAGGGTTAATAACTGAAAAGGGCGAACACTTTCATAACTCCAAGTATGAAAGTTATCCGAGGGATTAGATTTTAATTGACTAGATACAGAATGAACGGGAAATGAGTCCCTAAATCCTAATAATAAATCTAGGGAAACATCCCCATAACTCCCTTTTAACAAACGCACCCAAGGTGCTATTTTTTGGATAATTTGACTAGCATTAATTTGTGCTTTTTCATCAATCAAATCAATTTTATTGAGAACCACAATATCAGCAGCCGAAATTTGATCAATTAGCAAATCTTGATAGTTAATTTTTCCAGATGGTTCACAAATTTGGGGTAGATAGGTAGCATCAACTAGGGTAATAATGCTTTCCAAGCGAATTATTCTACTTAAAACTGGACGCTTTAGGGTTTGTAACAGGGTATAAGGGTTAGCAATTCCACTGGCTTCAATTAAAATCTGATCTGGACGGAGAGATAGGATTTTGGGAAGAGAATTAACCAGATTATTTTGTAAATTACAACAAACACAACCTCCCTCAAGAGTGATTAGATCATCGTCTCTATTTTTAATTAACATCTGATCAATATTAAGACTACCAAAATCATTGACCAGTATGCCGAAACGGCGATCACTTTTACCCTTAAGAATGGAGTTAAGTAAAGTAGTTTTACCCGCACCTAAAAAACCCGTCAGCAGTGTTACTGGTGTCTTCCAGAGATTTGATGACAAAACCATTATACTTGTCCTCCCGATGGTTGTTTATAGATGACTCCCCGTTTCATCACAAAATCAACTTTACCAGTAACATTAATATCCTCAAAAGGATTACCCGGCATAGCGATAATATCAGCAAATTTCCCCACCGCTAACGCACCAATATTCGGCTGCATTAATAATTCAGCCGCTACAGTAGTTGCTGCTTTTAAAGCGCGTAAAGGAGTAATCCCATTTTGAACCATCGCTGGAAACTCTTTCCAGTTATCTATATGAGGAAAAGTTCCCGCATCAGTACCAAAAGCAATCTTAACGTTACTTTTAGCTAAATTATCAGCACAAGCAATCAGTTGAGAGGCATATTTTTGATATTTAGCGTGTTGCCAAGGAGAACGATTTTGCCAATATTCAGGATTATTAGCATTGCGAGCTTTTTCTAAAACAGTGTATTGAGTTGGTACCAGATAAACTCCTTTCTCTTCCATCAATTGCAAAGTCTCGGAACTGGCAAGATTACCATGTTCAATGGAACGTACCCCCGCGTTAACAGCACGTTGAACCCCTTCCCCTCCATAAGCGTGAGGACAAGCAGAAATACCGAAATCTTTGGCGGTACTAACCAGAATATTCATCTCCTCTTGGGAATAGGTGGTTTGACTCGGATCATCCGTAGGAGAGCTAAAACCCCCTGTGGCACAGAATTTAATCCAATCTGCTCCTGAGCGAATTTCTTCCCGTACTATGCGGATAATTTCTGCTGTTCCGTCTGCTACTTCAAATTTTTCTGGTCTGAACTGAAAAGCAACTAAAGAGGTAAAATCACCATGTCCTCCTTGGGCTGAAATCAGGTGAGGTGCTACCAATAGATCTGGTCCAATAATCCAGCCCTTGGCGATCGCTTTTTTGAGATCGACGGTAATAAATTCTGGATCGGGACAACCCACTTCCCGTATAGTAGTAAAACCGTTCATTAACAGTATTTTCAGGGGATTTAAGCTATAAAGGGTCATTAATGGCACTGTCACCATATAAGGATTTTCTGGAATTGTAGGATCCCCTTCACAGAAGGTAATATGAACATGACAATCAATGAAACCAGGGGTAACGGTGTGTCCTTTTAGTTCAATAATTTGAGCGTTGCTGTGATCAACTGTTGTAGCGATCGCAGTGATATTCCCATTTTCGACGCGAATTTCCGTGGCACCAAGGGGATTATCAGCCAAACCATCCCAATATTGATCGGTTACGATTACATAATTTGGGCTAGTGGAATTAGTACCAGTCATCGTTGTTTCTCCTGTTGTTAATTTTTTCAGCGTTTTTATTAGTCTTGAGCTAGGCGATCGCTTAATATCTCGACTTCCACTGGATGAATAGGCCAATTCAAGTTGATAGTTAGCGAATCCGCTTTAATGGTTAGTCTTGATAGACATTCATAGTATGTAGCCAAATGGTATCCGTATCCGCGTTTTCTTGTGTACTACCTAACAGAATTTCAAAATAGGAACGACTATTATAGACATGACGAAGGATGTTACAACGTTCGCTGTCTTCAATTACATCAAAACCCGCCGTTTTATTGGGGATTAAAGTAATCGACTGCATCCCATTATCAGCGGCAAAGCAGAGATGAATATCTAAGGGACTTCCCACCCAAGAGGGATCATCAAAACCCAAGACAGAAAACAATCTAGCATTGGCAACCACTAGAGGTATATTGTAGGGTTTAAACTCAAAAGGAATAGCTCCCATATCGGCTTCACCCCGTCTGTCTCCGACAAAATCGCAGGGAAAGTTATTAAAATTCCATAAAAAAGATCCATCCTCATCTTTGACGGTGATGGTATAGCTTTCTTTGCATCGGTATAAAACCATAAATTGATGACCTCCTTGAATATTTGATTAAGTTTTGTTGATTCAAGAGATTGTTAGGTTGGTTGAGGAAAGTTTGTTTTTTTTTCTCACACCAACCAACTGGTACTATAGCGTCCTATTCGCTTAATAACCCGTTTTGGAATCGATTGCCGCAGCATCAATACCTGCAACTGCCCAACCGACAGCAACGGGATCCTCTGTCACCACGCCAAAAACCAACGCGGCGGCGGAAACAAGATCACTGATCCAGGTATGCCCAACACCGCTAGTCACCTTATTTGGTACTAACATTCCATTCTCAGGAATATTTGATTCTGGATTATAAGCTGCCAAGGTACTTAGGAAAACACCACATGAACCAGTTGCACACATATAATTCAGATTGGCATCAGCAATGATCGCCCAAGGGGACCCTGAGATGGTTTGATACTGTTGGGCGGCATTGCCCACCGTATTACTCTTGACATCAACAACCCAGATACTGCCCATAGAGGAATTAGAGGGGTTGGACGGAGCCGTGGCAATAAAGATTGCTCCCTCTGGATAATTTCCCGGATCTGCATTACCGGCGTTTGGTGAGTAGGCCAAAGATAAAATGACCTGTCCACTGGGTACTGTCCAAATAGGACTTAACGAGGCATTGAACCCACTATAGGGCTGATAGTGTAAACCGCCAGCCGGGGTTGCCCAGTAAATGCCATTTGGTCCCTTACAAACGTCAGTTGCATTACATCCACCGTCATACCCGTAAAGGGTAGGAGTTGAAGATGGGTTTTTGGCATTGAAAATAACCCCCGTGGCCGCACACCCGCCGAGTAACAGACAATCGTAATTAGTTAGCGTCCCCGCAGGGAAAAAGGTCAGAGATACGGACGCTCCATCCGTCTGGCTATAAGATGTGTTTGAACCCACATAAGACAAGCTCGGCACGCCGTTAGACCAAGTGACTGAATACCAGTAGAGGTTGCCATTAGACGCTGCCACGTAAAGAAGGCTTTCGGGGAAATAATAGAAAAGTCCGGCAATTGGCGCATCGGGTTGTTTTTCCGAAGCGATCTGAGTCGTGACATTACCACTTGTGAAGTGGCTGCCTCCAGTAGCGGGATTAATGCTATTAAGCCAAATATTCTCGTCTTCAGATCCGTAAACAAAATAGTAAGGTGGTGAATAGTCAGTGTTGCTGTAATCAAGCAGAAACTCAATAGCAGTGGTACTGGCACCATTATTATCAAGATTACTCACCCCCCCTAAAGTATAACTTGGTGGGGTTGGATTCGGTGAAAATTGCCCAACCGAGATCCCACTTTGGTAAGCAGCGACGACAAAAGTATAGTTCTTATATTCACCAGCAGGAATAGTGATTGCCGAAATACATTGAGTGTAGGGAAAAGACATGATTATCTCCTTTTGAGTTGAAATTAAAGGGAATTACTTGAGAGGTCATAAGTGAATAATTTAATGATTTTCCCTTTCTGTTCCTCTCCATTTAGAGTCGTGCCGATTCCCACCGCCGACTGTTTAGAGATTTAGGATAACTAGGCTCAATTAGGGGCGATCGCCTAT
Organism: Microcystis sp. M_OC_Ca_00000000_C217Col; assembly: GCF_007095585.1. NCBI lineage: Bacteria > Bacillati > Cyanobacteriota > Cyanophyceae > Chroococcales > Microcystaceae > Microcystis > Microcystis sp. M_OC_Ca_00000000_C217Col. The sequence goes on along the minus strand of NZ_SFBV01000105.1, from coordinate 3,788 downwards.
CTAATGGCAGTTACCATAGGGGTAAGTTATTTGCCCGTCGATACCCTTTTAAAATGTTTAAAGGGACTCCATTAATGAGAGCAGAAAAATTATTGACAGTGGTTTCTAGTTGACCTGTACTGGCATTGACGCGATTCCACCAATCAGTGGCAATAATGTTAGATTTGATCCCATTTAAACCAGCGAAAAAGCTAGAGAGTTCTTTAGGCACATTAGCTGGTACTCCATAAGCACCTTCATAATTATACTGAGCCATTAATGACCAGAGAAAATTATTAGGTTGGTTGATAGCGTCAATTTGTTGTTGTAAATAACTCTGCACGTCTGACCAAAGAGTTACACTTGTACCACACCAATATTGTTTAATAGAACTGCTCCAAAAGGGTGTATTTTGTGCTAACCAATCAGACATACTATCAGGAAATTCGAGAGAACCAACTACAACTCGGCCAGTAGTTTGCCAAAGGTCTTTTAAGGGTTGAGAAATACCAGAGGGCGGAATTAATTTATCTTGTCCAATAGTGTTGATAATCAGATTAGATAAATCTTGATAGGTTTGGCTTGTCCAATTTCCCTCAAAATCATGTAAGTCAAGAATAACAAATTCTTGGGGATTATCAGCTAGAAATTGCGTTACTTGATTGAGAAAATCTACTAAAGTCAGGGGGAGAGCAACACTCCCGTGACACATAACAAATTGATTATCCCCTGAGCCACTACTAAGCATTAATCTGAGATCAAGGGCACGAATACCTTGACTAAGTTGCTGATTGATGTTTTGGTATTGAGTTTGTACCCATGTTTGACTAATACTACCAGCGCAATAAGTTGAGGCATCGTGAGTGCCTGGCAGGGTTAACTCATTGAGACAAAGGTTTTGAATACAAGGGGCAAATAATTCCATCCAATTATTAGCCCAGTGTAATACGGAAGGACGTAACACACTTTGATCATCTGCTAATCCGCCACTGCCATAATTAGGGGTTGGATAGGAACTAATTGGGTTTTGGGTATTACTAGGGAAATAACCAAGGGCGATCGTTACTACTCCATCATGAATCCATCCTACAGCAGATGTATTAGTAGTATCTGGAGTAGGATAAACAAAAAGACCATTGGGAATATTTTGCCATTCAACTAAAACCCCATAACCTGCTTCTGAGGGGACAGGCGTTGATAGTCCGTGAACTCCACTCTTTTTAGCACTAATTGTAAAGTTAAAGTTACTTACCCCCTCAAGGGTGTAGTTAGCATCACCCGCATCATCTATACTGTCATGACCTACTGTTTCTTTAAACTCAGCATAAAATTGAGTAAAGGAATTAGGACTAATCTGAGAAGATGGATCCCACTCCATCTGGTAACTATGGGATTTTACTTGATTGATGTTATATGGCGTAGCGTTGACAATTTGTATGTGAAATCCAGCACCCATAATAATTTTCTCCTTGATGAAGATGAGTATTGTTGACTTTTTAAAGTCGTTAATTGAGTTACAGTTAAAGAGAATTACTTGAGAGGTCAGAAGTGAATAATTTAAATATTAGCCCTTTCTGTACCTCAATATTTACAGTCGTGCCGATTCCCACTGCCGACTGTTTAGAGAAATAATTAGCTTAACTTAGTGGCAATATCATCTAAATCTTGCTCTGTTAGCGTCAGAGAATCAGCCACATTTTCCGTCAGCGGCCAGTCAATTTCCAGAAGATTGAAATAAGCTTGAATGTGTTGAAAATAGGCTTCTTGAAGAAATTGCTTCAGGGGGTTTGGTTGTGGTTGAGAAAAAACGCCACATTGACCTTTCATGGCAAAAGTGCTGGGATTTAACGCCAGATAATTACAGTTTTTCACTTTTTGAATTTGACTATTAACTAATAGTGCAATTCTCGAAGATTTAGGAATATTACAAGATTGATACAGGGTAGGAATCTGCTGTAATTGCTGAATATTCCAAGCATGGGGAACAATATCCAAACTATTCCAGAGGCGGCTGCTTTGATTGAGACCTGGCTGCGTATTTCCGTAGTAATCAGAGAAGGTTTGATCCCCTGGGGTTGCTCCAGCAGAAAATTGGGTATTGACGGTGACTTGTTTACCAGTCGGGTTCCAAGTTGCTTGATTTTCGTACAGCCATAATGCCATTACTGGAGATAATGCTCCGCCTAAACTATGGCCTGTGGTAATGATTTCAATAGGTTGATCAGATTGGCTGGGAATTTCCTGGGTCAAAAATTCTAACAGAGAACGGTTAGAGGAATCTTTTAGGTTTTGCAGAATAGTAATTCCGGTATTTGTTCCTTGGGAAATTTTTCCGTGTTCGGGAAATTGCGTTGACCAGGAAACCATATTATGGGTAGCAGCATCCTCCTGTAACCAGTCAAAACTCGATTTCGGATTCGTAGCAGCGATCGCAACTACCTATTGAGGGTTATTGGTTTCGGCATTTTCTCCCTTTGCCACATACATAATATTATCCCAGTTCTGATTTTTAGGATCATGATAATAAATAACAGGACCCCAAAGAATTGTCCATTGACCAATTTTTCCTTGCACCGTAGGATTGGCTAAATCTGTAATAACTTTCTCGCTATTACTGATATTAGCGAACATGGAAAGACAGAAAAGCGTTTGTTGTTGATCGTAAGTAGGCATTGAAATTTTCTCCCTCCGATTGTGAATTGATTAGGCGTATCTTAGACAAATCCAGGTAATTGAGTCACCAGAAAATTGTTAATGGTTTGGTCACAAAACAAATTTCACAAAAAAGGGATGACCGCTCTTTTTAACTTGATTAAGTTGACCCCAATTTACCCTATCATTAGAGGTGTAAAAATTAGCACCAGAACAGCTATTGGCGGAAAATGTAGGACAAGCATTGCTAAACAGGAAAAACTTTGATCGCTTTTTCGTAGTAAGCTTGACGATCAGCTAGTCCGTTAAGACCACCATTGACTCGTCGGGTGATTTCTTCCACCGTTGCACCGTGATCACAAAGAGCATTCATGTTATTGTTATGCCACCAAAAACCGCCACTGGTAAAAGGATAGGTGGTACTAACATAGTCAACTCCATCCATCACTTTCGGATCATGAATATAATTCGCAAAAGCTTGATAGTTACTGCGTCCCGTTAGTTGAATAACGCCCGCTCCCTTATATTTGGGACCATCTCCTGGATAAATATTTCCCAGGTCTTTCCGTCCGTTATACTCCTCACCGCTACCGAGTTCTTTCATCCATTTCAAGCCGCCACTTTCATGGGCAGTTTGGCTTAAAAAATGACACATTCGGGGGTGAGTGTTAATTTCAAAGCGATTTAAGCAAGAATTGAGGTCTGCTAATTGTCCATCGCTAATGACATTACCATAGATAAATTCGGCTTGAGCTTTGGAGATTAAATTATTATCCCCTGGTAATTCTTTAAGTTCTAGTAAAAATTTCGCCGAAGATGCTCCCAAGGTATCCAATTCGCCTTCTTTGATTTTTTGTTTGAATTGTTCAAAGGCTTGTTTTGTTTGGGGTCCATAAATGCCATCAACCCCATTAGCAGGAAGTAATCCGAAAACTTGTAAACGGGTCTGAACTTCTCGGCAAAGTTCCGAGTCTCCTGCTAAGGAATCAATGGGTTTAACAAGGTTTTGTTGAATGATGTCTTCTAATTTCATGGTGTTTATGGTTCTTCGTTACTTGGTATGGTTCGATAGGGGGGCATAAATCGACTAAATCCTTATCTGGCAAGAGACTTAATTGATTAGTTCGCTCTAGAAAAAAACAATTAACAAAAATCGC